>CAZEKS010000008.1:0-16405 GCA_964512795.1 uncultured Syntrophaceae bacterium | reverse complement strand
AGCAGGAAAATAATACAAACGCATTGAAACGTTATCATAATCACTAAACTCCAAGCACCCATCATCAAATAATCGGCGCCCGTTTGGGATTTGGTGATTGGAATTTTCAACTGGGCTTTGGAGATCTCCTTTTATCTCCTGAGCCTTTTTTTTATTACCTAACCCAACTTCAGTCGATAAACGACTCTCTCACCTGAGAATCTTTATGGCCGAAGATATATTTTATTGGTTGGCCTTAAGCCTTACCCCCGGGCTCGGGAGCGTTCTCATCAAAAGGCTCTTAGACCGATTCAAGACTGCAGAATCTGTCTTCCGCGCTCCCCTGAAGGAGCTGCTAAGAATTGAGGGGTTGGGGGAAAAGGTGGCTGGTGAAATCCAAAAAGGTCCATTGGAAAAAGTAGTGAGAAGAGAATTGTCTTTATTGGAAGAGGTGGGAGGAAAGATTGTTACTTTAAAAGACGATGACTATCCGAAGCGTTTGAAGGATATTTATGATCCTCCCGCACTGCTTTATCTCAGGGGAGAATTGAGAAGAGAGGATGAATTGGCCATTGCCATTGTCGGGAGCCGAAAAACCTCTCCTTATGGGAGATGGATTACAGAAAAGATAGGCGAAGATCTTGCCCGGCATGGAATCACTGTGGTCAGCGGAATGGCGAGAGGCATCGATTCAGTAGCCCACAAAGGGGCGCTCCAGGGGGGAGGGAGAACGATGGCAGTGCTCGGTTGTGGTGTAGATGTGATCTATCCTTCTGAAAATCGTCATCTCTTTTATCAAATCATCGAACAGGGGGCCATCCTTTCCGAATTTCCGATGGCGTCGCCTCCAGAGGGAGGGCACTTCCCGAGAAGAAATCGGGTTATCAGCGGTCTTTCCATTGGAGTGGTTATCGTCCAGGCCAGCGCGAAGAGCGGCTCCCTCATCACTGCCGGGTATGCGTTAGAGCAGGGGAGGGAAGTCTTTGCCGTACCAGGGAATGTCGGAGCCGAGGGCAGTCGTGGCACGAATCAATTAATCAAAGAAGGCGCAAAATTGGTGGAGTCCAGCGAAGACATTCTTGAGGAAATATTGCCCCAATGGAGCAGGGAAGGGGAAACGGTCCAAAAAGCAGAAAGTCCGGTTCCCGGTCTTACGGAGGAGGAAAGGATTCTCTATGGGTTTTTAGGGGAGACTCCACTGCATATCGATGCCATCATACGGGAGAGCCAATGGGATCCGGGAAAAGTCTCCAGTCTCCTTCTGAATTTGGAATTAAAAGGATTGATCTCCCAGTGGCCAGGCAAATGTTTCAGTAAAAAAATGTGATGGTGGTAGTGAATAGTGACAGTAATTGTTTTAGAATAAGCGTTCTGTATTAACACTAATACAGATCACGGGCACTTTATTTTGAATTTTTGGAGCAGAAGAGAATGTCAAAAGGTTTGATTGTTGTAGAATCCCCCGCGAAGGTAAAAACCATTCAAAAATTTTTAGGGGAGGATTACGTCGTCAAGGCTTCCGTGGGACATATTAAAGACCTTCCAGAGGGTGAGCTGGGAGTGGATCTTGAAAAAGATTTTCAACCCGAATATGTCACCATTTCTGGAAAAGGGAAGATCATTCGGGAATTGAAGAAGGCCAGCAAAGAGGTGAAGAATATTTACCTCGGGCCAGATCCGGATCGCGAAGGGGAAGCAATCGCCTGGCACATTGCCGAAGAGATTGGAGACGGGGATAAGAATATCTACCGGGTTCTCTTCAATGAGATCACCAAAAAGGCTGTCCTGGATGCCATTCGTCACCCCGGAAAGTTACAGCAATCCAAATATGAAGCCCAGCAGGCGAGGCGGATCCTGGATCGGTTGGTTGGTTATCAGGTCAGCCCCATTCTCTGGGAGAAGGTCCGGCGAGGTCTGAGCGCGGGCCGGGTCCAATCCGTTGCCGTTCGAATCGTTTGTGAGAGGGAAAGAGAGATCCAAGATTTTGTCTCCGAGGAATATTGGAGCCTTACGGCGAACCTAAAAGGGAAAGATTCCCCGGTCTCCTTCGATGCGAAATTGACGAAATGGAAGGGGAAGAAGGTAAAAATAGCCAACGAGCCTGAAGCCCTGGCCATTAAGAAAGCCCTGGAAAGCGTTCCTTATTCTGTTTCAAAGATTGTTCAGCAAGAAAAACAACGCCATCCCTTTCCTCCCTTTATTACCAGCCGGCTTCAACAAGAAGCCTATCGAAAGCTTTCCTTCCCTGCCAAAAAGACCATGTGGATTGCCCAAAAGCTATATGAAGGCATAGACCTCGGTCAGCTCGGGATGGTTGGATTGATTACTTATATAAGGACCGACTCCGTCCGGGTGTCTACGGAAGCCATTCAACAGGTCAGGGGATGGATTAAAGACCGCTTTGGGGATTTTTATCTTCCTCCTAAACCCAATGTCTATAAGAGCCGCAGAGGAGCCCAGGACGCCCACGAGGCGATCCGGCCCACTTCGATTGATTTGGAACCTGATAAGGTGAAGGCTTATTTGGATAAAGATCAATGGGCCCTCTATAAATTGATATGGGATCGGTTCGTTGCTTCTCAGATGCCTTCCGCAAACTTTCTCCAGACCACTGTTGAGATTAAAGCGGATGATGCCATGTTTACAGCCGTGGGCACGGTTCCTGTTTTCCAGGGTTTCATGGCCCTCTATGTGGAAGGAGAGGATAACCAGGAGAATGGCAATGGAGAAAAGAAACTCCCATCGCTCTCTCAAGGGGAGGCTCTGGAGATATTAGCTCTCACACCCAAACAGCATTTTACCCAACCCCCTTACCGTTTTTCTGAGGCGACGCTGATCAAAGAATTGGAAGAGAAGGGAATTGGAAGACCTTCCACGTATGCAACCATTTTGGCCACCATCAAAGAAAAGGGATATGTCCGTTTAGAAAAGGGGAAGTTTTTCCCCACGGAATTGGGGTGTTTGGTGAATGACCTCCTCGTCGTTAATTTTCCCGATATTTTTGATATTGAATTCACCGCACAAATGGAAGAGAACTTAGATAAAATTGAAGAAGGCCAAAAGGATTGGGTGGACACGTTGAAAGAGTTCTATCTTCCTTTCGAGAAGGATCTGGAGATCGCTAAGGTCTCCATGAGGGATGTGAAGAGAGAACTGATTCCCACGGACGCCATTTGCGAAAGATGTGGTTCAAAGATGGTGAAACGATGGGGCAAGAGAGGTTATTTCTTGGCCTGCTCAAGTTATCCCAAATGCAGCTATACGAGAGAAGTGGAAGGAAACGGAGAAAATCAAGTGGAGACCGACGCAAAGTGTGAAAAATGTGGAAGCCCGATGGTCATCAAGAATGGAAAGTTCGGAAGGTTTCTGGCCTGCTCCAATTACCCTACCTGCAAATTTACCCGATCTTTGGATACGGGCGTCCGCTGTCCTCAGGAAGGATGTGATGGAGCGATTGTTGAAAGAAAGACCCGTAAGGGGAGAACTTTTTACAGCTGTACCAATTACCCTAATTGTACCTATGCGTTATGGGATAAGCCCATTCCGGAGAAATGTCCCCAGTGCGGTTTCCCCTTTTTGGTTGAGAAGCCAGGGAAGGGCGGGGTCCTCAAGCGATGTCCTAAAAAAGAATGCGGATATCGCGCTTCAGAATGAGCGAGTTCGAAATCTTCGTCTGCCCTCAAGGATCTTTTTCTTCGTGAACCGGTGTTGCATCCACTGAAAAGGGAAGTAGACGAATCGGTTGATCAAGGTGGGAGAATAATCCCAATGAAACCGTTTCCAAATGGAAGGGAACGCATTGAACTCCTTCCAGGCCCTTTTCCAACCCTCCCGGAGCGCCTCCGTGCTCATCTTCATCGGAAGGAAATAGGGGGCTGAGTCCTCTGGCTTTTCCAATAACCACCATTGATCCTGAACCAGACGTCCCTCATTTTTTACTCTATGGTAAAAGGCGGTTCCTGGGTAGGGAGTGAGGATCATAAAGATCGCAGAGAAGAGTTTGGTTCGGATGGCGAAAGAGACCGTCTCTTCAAAGACAGAAGGATCATCCTCATCAAATCCAAAAACGAAAGACCCGCAGATAGCAATGCCGTGTCGATGGAGGGACTCAATGATTTCCCGGTACTCAGATGGATCATTCTGAAATTTTTGGGACGTCATCAGGTTTTTTTTAGAAAGAGATTCGAAACCGATAAAGAGACTGGTACACCCACTTTTAGCCAGCCATTCTATATTTTCAACCTTCTTCAATCCGGATAATGAGGCCTGGCCGAACCATTTCTTCTTGAGAGGGACTAAAGCCTTGAGCAACTCTAAAGAGTAGGATGGATTTCCAATGATATTATCATCGTTGAACATCATCCACCGGTGAGGGAGACGGCGAATCTCATCGACGACATCCGAGACGGGTCTGAACCGATAAGCTTCTCCAAAAAAATTCTGGACGGTGCAGAATTCACATCGAAATGGACATCCCCGTGTCACCTGAACCACATCCAGGGGAAGATATCCCCTCTTGGGTAGAATGTCTCTCCGGGGAATTGGAATTTTCGATAATTCGGTGTAACCTTCCTGCCGGTAAAAGGGTTTGAGATTTCCCATTCTGACATCTTCTATAAGATGAGGCCAGACTTCTTCCGCCTCTCCAAGGACGACCGAATCGGCATGTTCTTTCGCTTCCTCCGGAAGGGCGGTGGGATGAATCCCGCCGAGAACAACGGGTATTCCTTTCTTTCGGTAAGCGTCAGCGATTTTGTAAGCCCTCAGGGCTGTTTTAGATAAAACCGTGATGCCGACCAGGTCGACCTCCTTCAAATCTTTCTCTAAATCGATCGGAGTCAAGAGGTCATCGGTCAAAGAAATTTGGGCATCGGTTGGAGAGAGACCAGCCAGAATAGGAAGGGCAAGGTTGGGGATACGAGCATTTTCTTCAACGGCCGGAACGATCAGTTCAATCTTCACAAAGATAATCGTAACCACCTTTGCAAGGAAATGTCAAAGGTGTGACAAAAGAGGAACATCGTAGGTGTAGGCGGGCGCCATGCGCAAAGCAATTGAGCAGTTTCTTTATTCAATCTGAAATTTGAAATCCCTGCCTACCGGCAGGCAACTGAAATTGCAGTAGGCCAACTTTTCTATGGATGACACCCTATTTATTACACCCTATTTAACGAAGCCTCAATTTCTATCGCTTGATCTTTCGAGTCAATAAATAAGTCAACAAAAAAATAAGGACACCTGCTATCACTGCGATGAGGGCAATAGTGTTACTTTCTATTTTTTTTTCTTGAAGAAATCTAAGGCCGCCATACATTACTGAGATAGCACCGATTATAATTCCAATAATACGGAAAAACTTTCGATCGAAAAGGATTTCTACTTTCTCTAAAAGATTCTCACGCGACTCTTCCAGCTTACCTGAAAGTGCTCTAGTCTCTTCCTCTATTTTTCCTCCTAATTCCTTTGTTCTACTCTCGAATTGATCCTTAAGTAATAAGACGTCTTTTGATACCACCTCAAATTTCCCATGAAGCGTAGTCAGTTCTGTACCGATATGGTCAAATGGATAACCTGCCTCACGAAGTTGCTTCCGAGGATCGAGTTTATCGAAGCTGGAAGATAATATCTTATTCTTTGGAATGTCAGCAGGGATACGTCTCGCTGAGCGTGTAATTCCCTCACTACCTTGATACTTATCAGTTTCCCGCTCACCATATGGAACATCTGGTGACTCATCGCTCTCTAAGAGGAAAATTGTAAGCTTAAAAATCGGTTCTCCATATTGAATTATAAGTTCTTTGGTCGATCCGTTTCTAAGCCCCCAATTAAGCGCCCCCTGAAACCCTGCGTCTATTTTTGTAGCAGCCTGAGAAATTCCCTCCCGCATCATCGTCGTTGTAGGGGTAATAAACCCCATTAGCATGCACTTCGGAAAAATTTCATTGACGGTGTCGGTTCCGAAGTCAATTTTTTCAAGACTAGAAATGGATAAAGCTTCACCAGGGTTAACTCTAAGAAAGAGTCCTTCTCCTAATTCTTTTTCCTCACCTGTCGAATGAAAATGTACATGTTTACCAAGTCTAAGCTCTATCCCATTTGGATTTATGCGTTTCTCATCTGCATCGATTAGTACCTTACCAATTAATTTACGAATATCTCTGTCGGCGAGGATTTTTGCCATAGTTCACCTCATATTTTTATTAAAATCCGGTTTAAATGTGTGTTTATTAATGAGACATTTAAAAATATGAGAATTATCCCTAGTTTTCTGGCGAAAACATTGATCGCTAATATCTTTGTGCTTTTCCAACCCACGCGTGAAATTTTTCCAGATGCTGACAAACCAGAGGCCCCCGTTTACTCATTCATAAGTCTCCTTTGAAGGCTTTTCGAGCATGGATGGTGATGTAATTGGAACCTGTCTTCAATTAAATGGTTTCATCATTTTACTTTTTCCTTAAGCTCCCAATAGCCATGCTTTGAATATTCAGGCCGCTTAATCAAACCCTTACTTTTAGCAACTTCTTTTGCCAGCGCTATATTGTATTGCCATCTTGCAACTCCAGCTGAAACTATTTCTTGATACCATGGTGTGTCAAATAAAAATTTGAGTTTTGCATACATTTCTCTCTCAACTTCTGCCTTATGTGCCCGCCCCCCGTGCCTCCTTAAGATCTTCATTATTAATGGAATCAGGTCGTCCAGTGAAATTTTCTTATCTTCATGGGGATGTGGTGCCTCTATTGTACTCTCGCTCAACCTAAAGTTAATAGTCTTCTTAGTCTTTAAATGATCTGCTGTTTTTTCCCCTTCCATGCCTTCCATTCACGGGAATAATTTATCTTGGAATTCTTCAGCGGAACGACCTGTGCTATTAAATCCTTTTTCTTTGGCGTTAGTGGGGTCCGCAGAATCTCCTTTCGGTCTCGTCGGATAGATCCTGAGTTGATCTAATGTACTCCACAGTTTTTCGAGAGCAGCGTCAGGATCACGGTGAAAGGTGCTACCTCTCACCCTCCAAAAAGTCCATCCGGATCTTTCTAGCATCCTCTGACGTGCCATATCTTCTTGAAATCGATCTACACCATGCCAAGTATCCCCATCACATTCAACGGCAAGGCGCCCCTCCATTCCCTCAATCACTAGGTCTATCCTATATCCGGCAATCTCAAACTGTGGTATGACCCGGTACCCACGTTCAGCAATCTTAAGTAGAACATCGATTTCAAACCAGCTATCAAAAGGGAATGGAGGTTTGACTCTATCTCGGTCGGTAGTCTCGGCAGTTGCACGAAGTTTTCCAATATCAAGACCCTCTATAGTAATCGGCTGAACTTGAGGGTTTTGACAGTATTGGAGGAGTCGATAACGAAGACAACTGGGACTCAGGTCGTTAAGTGTGGCTGTGTGGAACAGCCACATTTGATCTCTTGCACGACTTACGGCAACATTAAAGCGCCTTTCATCTCTCGGGCTTGCTAGTGGGTGTATCCGACGTCCTTCCGTAGGAGCAGATACTAGGCTGAGAAACGTCACGTCGCGTTCGTCGCCTTGGAAAGCATAGGCATCACCGCAGACGAGGTGCCTTTTTTCCATTTCTTCGGGGCCGATCTTTTCTAATAATAGTTTCTCAATAAGCTTTGCTTGATCTTCTCCCAGTAGACTTATAACCCCCATGGTTTTGCCATCATAAATTGAGTCTTCACAGCATTGCTTGATCTGGTCAACAATTAGCTGAGCCTCCGGCTGGTTAACTACCCTCGGTGATTGTCCTTGCTGATATCCCTCGGGAACAGGGCGGGGTACAATAACAGGTGTAAGACGGCCTGCACCATATTGCCTGAGTGGAATTAGTGGCTCAGAGCGGTAGCAGAGGTTATTCGAGAACTGAATAATTTCTGGCATGCATCGAAAGTGCTCTCGTAGACGTATTCGTCCCCCATAGCGAATCTCGGCCTGAGTGAAGAAACTCGTATCTACTCCAATGGCATCACTGTGTGGAATATCCAAAATGTGGTGCTGCCTGAGGAGTTCAACATCTTCGCGTGTGATGCCCACAAATTCAGGACTAATCTGTTTGTCATCTCCTACTACAACAATCCTTTTCGCCAAGTAATGAAGAAAAAGAGCTTCTGGGCCAGATTGGCTTGCCTCATCGACAATCACGACATCATAGCTGTCGGTGCCTGGATGTATACTTTCAGCCACCCTATAGATCGGCATAATCCAGCAGGGGATTGCTGAGCGGCATTCATCCATGTGCTTACGAGCGGCCCTACGGTGCATAGGCGCATATTTGCCCGTGCCTTTACCAACACGGCGAATAGCGGCTTTCCAAGCCATAAGGTTTTGACGTTCATGCTCTGTTAAGCGTGAAAAACAATGTCTCCAGGCCTTAGCAGCCGCCAGATCACGAATAACTTCTTGCATCCGACTTCTATGGAGATCAAGAGCATAGGACAATCGTTCTTGTGCCCTTGGATCACTCAATCGACTCAACCATTCATTAGCCCGCGCCCAGTTCCATGCGTTCGTGAATTTGGCCATTCGAATATCCCAAACAGGATCCGCAAAACTGGACATTATTTGAGAAGCAAGCTCTGGAGCGGCAGCTTCCAATTGCTTCAACAAACTGTCACGATGCCTCAGAATATGACTCAAACGCTTTGTTCTATCCATAAATTCGTATACTACGGCATATCTTTGCTCATCACGTTTTTGGACGACTTCCAGTGCTTCTTTCATCATCCGATGAGCATTTGGTATCATGGCCACAGTTTGAAGACATTTTTCTAAATCATTGAACTTGCTTTTTACCTGATTAAGCTCTTCTTCAAGTTTGACAGCTTCTGCAGCGTCTTGTAGAGCCCGCAAATCTGTCGGCTCATGCCACTTAGGTTGTGCAAAACCTGGGATTGTTGAGATAATTTGCCTAATTGTTTCAATTTTCGTTTTGAGTTCTAAAGCTCTTTCTAGTAGTCCGCATAGATCCTGATATTCAGCAACTTGCTCAGAGAAGGGGCCAGGACGAGGCTCGACGCACCTCGACCAGTGAACTCGGAGGACATTAATTTGGTCAGCTATTTCTATCCATTCAAGAAGATTTCTCAGTGGCTCTTGTTTATTACATAATTGCCCATCTACTCGCACCTGCTTGATAAGGTAAATGCCTTCTTTCACTACCTTTGGACGGAAGGGTCCAAAGCCTAACCTCCCTCCTGCCTCTAGGTGTTGGAGGAGGGCCGAAGCTGCAGTTTTCACAATGCTACGTGTTCTTTCACCGAGCCTCGTGATTTGACAGTCTGATATTCGACGAACTCGATCTCCCATCAGCCCAAGGCGCTCTCTTGTCACGTTTAACAACTCGCACCAAGGTCGATCCTGATCTGTAAGGATCTGCAAAGCTGCCTGCCTAACCCATGGTTGGATGTGCTTTAAAAGGGCCTCATATGCCGCGCGAAGTTCTGAAAGGCGTTCTATGATCTGTTCTCGCTGTTGTTTAGGAATTTTTGCAAGTAACGGATAACACGGATGCCTTTGATTATTTGCTGCAGCTTTATAACGGGCACGGGCTTCGGCTTCCTTCTTAACAAGATCAACGAATTCACTAACGCTGATCAGAGAATCAGGGTCAACTAATACTTTTCTCAGTTCTTCTTCTTGGACCTTGCTTATACCTCTCAAGAGTCTTACAAGTTCTATTGCTTCATCATTAGACAAGGGAGGCTTATTCTTTTCTTTTGGTTGTATAGTGATCCAATTGTAAATTGGTTCTTCCAATCTTAGGCGGTTTGCGATACTTTGTAATGTACCTTGGTAGGTATCAAAACGAAGAGGATGTTGATAGGTCTCCGCCTCACGCATAGCCCGTAATTCACTCAGCGTAGATGCCTCAGCCTTCCGAGTTTCATAAAGTCTGTTTTCAAGCTCGGTTATCAGCTGCTGGTTCTTTTTCTCATCCCAGGAGTTATAACGTTCGCTAATCCCACGTACTGAATCTTCAAGAGATTGCATAGCACTGAGGTCATCCCCGAGCAAAATCACGCAAAGTTCTGCAATCTCCTTTGGGAATTTGCCACGTAACACTTTTAGGGCACGAGCTGTGTGGCTGGTCACAAGAACTCGTTGTCCCAACGACAATAGATGACACACTTGGTTTGCAATAGTATGTGATTTTCCCGTCCCAGGTGGCCCTTGAACAAGAACTCCTTGTCGGGTTGAAAGCTTTTCAGCAATCTCTAATTGCTCTTCGTTTGCAGGTAGGGGGAAGTAAATTTCTTCAAAAGATAAAGGTAGAAGTACCTTATTGGTAGCATCTGCCTTAATATCCATATCGTAAGAAGTGCTACTATCGTCCACAATTTTAACCAGCCGCTCAACGCCTAATGGGATAGGATGTCCACTACGAAGCTGTTCCAAAATCTCCTGCAATACACGAAGAAGACTGCGCTCAGTGCGTTTGCGTAGAATCACTGCAGGAGCTAAATTAATCTTTGGGTTGTGTCCTACCACCGTTGAAGGGGTCAAGGTATTATCGAATTCTCCATAAGATGACACAGCATTAACCCAGGCTTTAAGGGCAACTTGAATTTGAACCCCATCCCATAAAGCATCACCGATTTCTTCGATTTGACGATCTATTGCATTTTGTTCCACAGGATCAGGCCGCTCTTGTGGCTCCAGCATATCTTGTTCTAAGGCAGGTTTTGCACCTTCCCCAGCTGGACCAAAAGTAATAACTCCTATAGGTGCATCGAAAGTAAGGCTAGTCTGAGCGGTAATAATATGGCGTTTGACGTCATGTCCGCTCGGTGCCTTCCACATTAAGTAACCGAGGCCGAGAACAACTTCATAGGCTTCACCGAGTCGCTGCTGCTTTTGGTAAATAGAAAAAAGATCTGTATAGACCTTTTGGATTCTCTGAAGCCTTCGGTCTTCTTCAGCCCAAGGCCACCATTTTCTCTCAACATACTGCTCCCAAGCAGACTTAATCTCAGGACAATCGGCTAGGTCCTTAAAGACTGTTTGTGGCTCTGCTCCATTGCCCTCACCGAGTCCACCAGGCATATCAACTGCAATCCACTCTCGTAGATCTGGAAATTCAAGGGATGAATCTTGTACTTCTCTTAGGTCTAGCCACGGCTTTAATACCTCTGGAACCTCAGGAGGACCTTTTAAGCGAGGTTTTCTTATCTCAGTCCAGACGTCAGACTTCTCCTCATCAACGGGCCCCCATGCTATGCAATGACATCCTATTTCTCGTGGAATGTCATCGAACCACAGAACTTTTTCATACTGATCGGAGGTCCTTATAGTTTTCGTGTTTAGCTCGGTAAGTTCCCGTAAGTAAGTAAATAGCCTGATCGCTCGATCACGAACTATTTTGTCATCTGAGCAATTGCGAGTGCCGGCGTTTTCCTTATTCATTATCAAACTCTCATTTTTTATTCGATGTTTCCGATTTCAGCCTTGAACCCTTTATCCACGGCAAAGCTCAAAAAGCCTTAAGATGGATATCCTCGTCGAGAAATGGTTTACTCCATAGCTAAGTATCGCTTAATCTTAGCTCAAAGGTCGCAAGTGGCAAAAACAAAAAAGCCCATTCCTTTGGGGAATAGGATTCTTGATTGGTTTACTGAATAAGTTTTACCCACCCCACGAAGTTGGCTTAACTATACCAAAAACAAAAATTTATGCAAGAACAAACCATTTCGTATGCCAGGAGAATTCGTTCATTGGTCATCCGAGAGTTTCAAGAAGGAGTAATTGAATTTTACTTTGCAAATTTGTGAGAGAATACATAAAATAGAGAACGATGGAACCAATTACCATTATCGGTGCGGGGCTGGCGGGGTGTGAAGCGGCTTGGCAGATTGCTAAGAGGGGAGGGAAGGTGATCCTCTATGAGATGAAACCCGATGTCTATTCTCCGGCCCACCGCTCTCCTTTCTTTGCCGAATTGGTCTGCAGTAATTCTTTTAAGTCAGAATCCCTGGAAAATGCTTCAGGGGTTCTGAAAGAAGAGATGGGACAATTAGACTCCCTTATTTTAAGAATGGCTAAGGAGGCAAGGGTTCCAGCAGGAGATTCCTTAGCTGTCGATCGTGAGGTTTTTTCACAACAGATCACTCAGACCTTAGAAAGTTTGGAAAATGTAGAGGTGATCCGGAAGGAAGTTTCTTTCATTCCCCAAGATGGGATTACGATTATTGCGACAGGACCTCTCACTTCGGAAATTTTGAGCAAGGAGATTCAGAAGGTGACGGGGACCCGTCACCTCTTTTTCTACGATGCCATCTCACCCATCGTCATCGCTGAGTCGATCGATTTTCAGAAGGCCTTCAAATCTTCTCGATATGGCAAAGGGGGAGAAGACTATGTCAATTGTCCGATGGAGGAGATAGGTTACACCCAATTTGTGGAGGCATTGAATCAGGCGGAGAAAGTGTCGGTACAACCCTTTGAGAAGAGATATCTCTTTGAAGGATGCCTTCCCATTGAAGAGATGGCCGAGCGGGGGAGGGAAACTCTTGCTTATGGGCCTCTCAAGCCAGTGGGCCTCATCGATCCGAAGACAGGGAAACAACCCTTTGCCGTCGTCCAACTGAGACAGGAGGATCGGTTTGAAACGCTTTTCAATCTGGTGGGATTTCAAACTCGATTGAAACATGAAGAACAGAAGAGGGTTTTTCGAATGATTCCTGGGCTGGAAAAAGCAGAATTTGTTCGACTGGGTTCTATCCATCGCAATACTTTTATCGATTCCCCTGGATTGCTGAGGGAATCCCTTCAACTGAAGACTCATCCGAACCTCTTCTTCGCCGGGCAGATTACAGGGGTAGAAGGGTATATGGAATCGACCGCTATGGGGCTATTATCCGGGATCAATGCCCATCGATATGCGAATGGAATGCCAACCCTTGTCCCCCCACCTACGACTGCCATAGGTGCGTTGGTCCATTACATCACCCATTCCCTTTCCTCCTCCTTTCAGCCCATGAACATCAACTTCGGGCTGTTCCCTCCTTTATCGGGAAAGAGTAGAGGCAGAGGGAAACGACTCCTTTTGGCGAAGCGGGCATTGAAAGAGATGGAAGAGTGGAAGAAGAGGAGTGAAGGATAAAAGATGGGAAGCCGGATCAGAGTGAGGAACTGATGGAAAAGAGAGATTGTTTTCGATGTGGGAAAAGACTCCAGCCAGGTAGCTTATTCTACGTTGTCCATATCAAGGTTTTTTCAGGTTTTGACGGCATCCTTACAGAACCAGCGGAAGGGATTGATGAACAATTGAAGGAGCTGCTCGAACAAGCCGAACATTTGGATCCCAAGGAGTTGGAGAAAGATGTCTACGAAGAGATCACTTTGATTGTTTGTAAAAGCTGTCGAGATCGGTTTGTGGAAGAGATCCAGCATCCTTGGGCGGGTCCTTTCCGAATTCAAAAAGATCCAGACTCCATTCTCCATTGAGACGACCCTTCCCCGAGCTTCCCAATGGAACCCGATCGGCCCCTGACCCAACCCGCTCAGAAGATGAAGACCCTCAAAGAGATGTCTGAAAAAGTCTGGAACTCTCTGATGGCCTAGAAAATAGCGTGACCGTGTCCCTGCCTACCGGCAGGCAGGCGTGTCGCGTGTCCGTAACTTATTGAATTTTTCCCGCCTGTGGCGGGATTCGAGGGTGACGCATCCGGCATGGAAGATTGCCTAGAAAATAAACCGATTACCCCCTCTCCCCCAAGGGGAGAGGGGAGGGTGAGGGGGACATCTCATGGTTGTCACAGAAAAAAGATGCTTACCTCTCTCAAAAATTCCTTGACAAAAAGCCAAATTTGTGATTAGTTGATTCAACTGAATCAATTGAAATGGAAAAGCGGACCCTTTCTTTAAAGAAGCTGACCCAGACCGTTTTGAAGAACGGATCGAGGGAGATGACCGGCCGCTTACGCGGCGTCCGGATTCGGGAGGCCCTCGAAAAGATTTTAGGAGAAGAAAAAGGGGCCCTCCGCGTCGTCCTCGATTTCTCGGGGATGGGGGCCATCGATTTTTCCTGGGCCGATGAAGTGGTGGCTAAGATGATTTCCCGGCTGTGGAGCGGTGAATATGGGGAGAAGTTTCTCGTACTGAAGAATCTCAACCCTTCTCAGGTGGAGAACATCGGGGTGGCCTTGGAAAGAAAAAAACTGGCTGTTCTGACCACGGGGCCGGAAGGATGGCGAATGATCGGTTCTCTGAATAATTATTTGATCCACACCTTAAACCGGGTGATGAAGAAAAGGCAGTTGACCCTGAGAGAATTATCCGAGGAGGAAGGGATTGAGATGAACACGAGCGGCACCCGGCTTCTCAATCTTTATAAGAAGCGCCTTGTGGTGCGGGTGGAGGGGCCGATGATGGGAAGGGACGAAGCTCATCGGGGGAGACAATATATTTACCAATCCCTCCTTTCCTAAGGTGAGTGCGATGGCAGAACTGAGGAGAGAGCCCGTTACCAGAATGTGGGTGGTGGTCACCAACGACGATCCCAAAGGTCCATCGGATTACCTTTCCTTCAAACCCCCCTATGGCCGTCGGGAGGCGGAGGGTCCGTGTCCTTTCTGTCCGGGCAATGAAGGGATGACCCCCCGAGAAACTTTTTCATTGAGCCGTGATGGGGGGAAATGGTCTGTCCGGGTGATCCCGAATAAGTTTCCTTTCTTCCGTATCGAAGGGGAATACGACCGAAGACCTGAAGGAATGTATGATGTCATGGAGGCCATTGGCGCCCATGAGATCGTCGTGGAGGCCCCCGATCACCAACAGAACTGGGCCACCATGGAACCCAGGCAGATTGAGAAGATCCTCCTGGCTTATAAGGAAAGGCTGATCGACCTGGAGAAGGATCAGCGATTCCAACAGTTCCTGATTCTTAAAAATTATCCCGGCATCTTCAATCGCCACCCCCACTCCCATATCATGGCTATGCCAGTCATCCCGAAGAGAATTGACGAGGAAATCTGGGGGACACTGGATTACTATCAGCGCAAGGAACGCTGTATTTTCTGTGACATCATCAAAGAAGAGATTTCTATGAAGAAAAGGGTGATTCTGGAAACCGTCCATTTTTTAATTTTCTTGCCCTTCGCCTCACGCTACCCCTTTGAAGCCTGGATCATCCCGAAGGGTCACTGCCCAGATTTTCACCGCATTACGGAAGAAGAGATAGCAGATCTTTCCATCGGGATCCAGTCGCTGTTTTATTCTTTTTTTAAACTCCTTTCTGATCCCCCTTATAGCCTAACCTTTCATACCTCCCCTGTTCGGGATCGATTCCACCGGCCAGAATACCACTGGCATATCGAAACCCGATTGCGGATTGGATTAAGAGAGGGGTTTGAATGGGGAACGGGTTTCTTTGTCAATCCCACGCCACCTGAAGATGCCGCTCATTTCTTAAGAGGCGTGGGATAAAGAATGAAGAGTTAAGGATGGAGAATTCTGAGTTTAAAAAGTTGAATCGGTTCAAATGGCGGCCTTTTGAGGCCAAAAGGAAGAGAAAGAAAAGGGTTCTCCTCTCAGGTTTTTTTCTGGTGGGTCTTTTCCTTCTGATCTACTTTTTTGTGCTCCCTTCCACTCCTCCACCGTTTCCCGCTGCCCCTCCTGACTCCATTCCACCGAAGGCCCAGGAATCCCAACTTTATACCATCGAAGGGACGGTGAAAGAACGAAGCACTCTTTTCCAATCCTTATCGGAGAAGAACATTCCTCTTCGATGGATCGATCTGATCATTTCGAAATTGAGGCCCTATGTGAATTTTAGAAAGATCAAGGTAGGAACTTACCAGTTTATTACCGATGTGAACGGGGAATTGGTGAAGTTTGTTTATGAGGCGAGTCCGACGGAGATTTATGAAATTGAAAAGGATTCCCAAGGATATGTCGCTCAAAGGAAGGAGGTTTCCCTCGAAACCCGTCTGGTGAAGGTCGTCGGTGAAATTCGTTCTTCTCTCTTTGAGGCGATGGATGCGGCCGGAGAGCAAGACCTTCTGACCATCGGCTTTGCCGAAATTCTGGCCTGGGAGATCGATTTTTATAAGGACGTCCGGGAAGGAGATCGATTCAAAGTGGTGGTGGAGAAGATCTATAAAGGAGACCAATTCATCCATTATGGAACCATCCATGCCGTAGAATATCAGAGGGGAGAAAAATTCATTAGAGGGATACGATATCAAGGTGGCTATTATAATGAGAAAGGAATTTCCCTGAGGAAAGCATTTCTAAAGGTTCCTTTAAGGTTTAACCGGATCAGCTCGAAATTCAGCCGGGCACGACTCCATCCCATCCTGGGAGGATTGAGGCCTCATTTCGGTGTGGATTATGCTGCTCCACCTGGAACACCGATCTGGGCCGTGGCAGATGGAACCGTTGCCTCTTGTGGATGGAACAATGG
>CAZEKS010000007.1:0-16794 GCA_964512795.1 uncultured Syntrophaceae bacterium | reverse complement strand
CTGCGGTCTTTCGTGCTTCCACCAGAGGATCTTTGGCCCATGATTGAAAGAGGCTGGACCTCCGGAGAGCTGTATGATCCGGTCTCCGGCCAGGTCCATCATCATCCTAACAAAGGGTTCGCACCGGGTGTCGAGCCAGGAGTCGTAAGGGGTGACAGGGTTCCAATCATCATCGATGCCACAGATACCCGCCATTTGGCCATTGATGGAGATTGCAGCCACATCTTTGGGATCTTCAGAGGTAGCTGAAAGACATCGCCTGACTGCTCGCACCGTTTCTTCATAGATCTCATCCAGATCTTGTTCAAAGACACCAGGACGGATCTGGATCAGTCGAGAAGGTTCAAATCCTTGGCTAAGCAATTTCCCGTCCCGATTAAAAAGGGCAGCCTTCGTACCGGTTGTTCCGATGTCGATACCGAGCAAGAGATTTTTCAATCTGCCCTCCTTTGAAGATTGGGATGAAGGATCACCTTCAACCCTTCACCCCTCTTAGCCACTTCAAAGGCTTCTTTTGCCCGGCCAATCTCAAAGGAATGTGAGATCAGGCGTTTTAAATCAATTCGCTTCGAAGCCACAAGACTCAGGGCTCTGCGAAATTGAATATTTGAGCCTCCTGTGACACCCATCACTTTCAGATTTTTGTAATGGATGAGGTTCGATTGACAATGTATCGTGTCCCTGCCTTGAGGCAGGCCACCAAAAAAATTGATCCGGCCCTCCCTAGCAGCTATCTCTAATGCTATTTCCTGGACCTCTGGTATGGGGCAGGCTGTGATGATCACATCAGGACCTTTTCCATCGGTCTCGGAAAGAACTTCCTCCTTGAAATCACTAGCTCGTGAGTTGAGAATGACATCGCCCCCCAGTTCTTTTACAAGTCGGAGTCTCTCCTCCACAATGTCAGCCACGATCACCTTCCGGGTTCCTGAGATTCGGCCTAACATCAGATGCATAAGACCAATGGGGCCTGCACCAAAGATGAGCAGGGTATCCCCATATCGAATCTGACACGCCTCCAAACCGTTAAGGACACAGGAAAGCGGTTCGGTCAGTGCTGCCTCTTCAAAAGAAAGGGTCTCTGGAATGCTGATGACATTCCCCTGAAGTACTGCTTTGGCTGGAATAGGGATCCATTCAGCGAAAGCACCTTCGAGGGAGATGCCAAAAGCTTCATATTGGGGACAGAGGTTAGCTCTTCCCTGAACGCACTGCTCGCAGGCTCCGCACCCAATATTGGGCGCAACAGCAACCCTCTCCCCTACTCGGAAACCCTCCACTCCCGGGCCAATCTCTTCAATGATGCCTGAGAATTCATGGCCGAGAATTCTTGTTGTACCTTCAGGGATTTTACGATGACCAAAGTCAAGAATCCTCAGATCGGTTCCGCAGAGGCTTGCAGCCATTACGCGAATTAGAACTCCCCCTGGTTCAACCTTTGGAGTAGGGACCTCCATCATTTCTAATGATCCGATGCCCTTGCATAAGACGGCCTTCATAGAATTCTCTTTACCTCTTGAACCTCTCCTGTCTCAATCGAACGATTCGCAGCGAGCACTACCTCTACTGTTCGTAAGCCATCAAAAGCATCAGGGGAAGGAGTACGGTCTTCAAGGATCGTTTGAATAAAGGTGCGGACCTCGGCGAGGTAGGCCTCTTTAAAACGTTCTGGCCAACTCCGGTAAACCGATGAAATGAGTCCTTCTCCTTGGGTGCAGAGGGTGACCCCTTTATTTTTTAATTCGCCGATCTGCATCATTCCTTTCGACCCAAGGATCTCCACTCGCGCATCATATCCATAACCTGCAGGACAACTACCATCCACCAGACCCATGGCTCCGTTTTCAAATCGCACTGTGACAACGGCATTATCGTAAAAATGAGGATATTTCTTTTCGACCTCCGGTGTCTTGAAATTTCCCGCCTCAGCATATACCCGCTTAACCTCCCTCGCTATTAGCCAGCGAATCGAATCGAAGTCGTGGCTATTAACCTCAGCCAGCATTCCATTGCTTTTCCGAATATCCCAAGCCCACTCAGGAGGAAGTCCAGGACCTCTGCCAGTCGATTTGATCAGGATGATCTCACCTAAAAGGCCCTCCTCAATCTTTCGTTTTGCCTCCTGGAAGGCAGAGTCGTATCGTCTCACGAAGCCAATCTGGAATTTTATATTTGAACTCTTTACCACTTCAATGACCCTCTCGCATTCCTCTAACGTCACCGCAAGGGGTTTTTCACAGAAGATGTGCTTTTTCGCATTGGCCGCCTCTTCAATGAGGCCGGCATGGGTGAAGGTCGAAGTGGCAATGATCACAGCATCAAAAGCAACTTTTTCAAGAGCCCCTGTCAGGCTTGTAAATCCCTTCGCCTTTCCTTTCAATTCACTCATCGCCTTTTGGAGTTGGGAGGGAATAGAATCCACAATAGCGATGAGCTCTGACTGAGGGATTTGATATAAAAGATTTTTAGCATGAAGGGTTCCTGCCCTTCCCATACCTACTACACAAATCTTCACCCTTTCTCTTCCCACTTGCTTAACCCGTCCTTTCTAAAAAGATATCTCTCCAATTATTGGGCAGTATATCCCCCATCAATCACGAGTGAAGAACCTGTGGCATAACCCAATTCATCCGATGCCATAGAAAGAATCGCTGAGGCAATCTCTTCAGGCTTGCCTAATCGATTGGCTGGTCGACATTCTTCCAATGCCTTTCTTGCTTTCTTAGGGTCCTTCTCTTTTTGAATGGCGGCTTCGACCAAAGGTGTCTCTGTCGTACCGGGACAAACGTTATTGATCCGAATTCCTTTTTCTGCAAAATCAATAGCTATCGATTTGGTCAGCATGATGACAGCGGCTTTAGAAACATTATAAACCACCTGATTTTTTATTCCGACGAGCCCTGCTTCAGAAGCCACATTGACAATGGAACCTCCACCTTTTTTGATCATCTCCAGGATCGTGTACTTGGAGGATAAATATACGCCTCTTAGATTCACATTTAGGATTCTGTCCCAATCCCCCTCAGAGGTGCTGACCACATCTCCCTTCATATAAATGCCTGCATTGTTGACGAGGATATCGATTTTACCATAATTTTTTAAGCTCTCCTGGATCATCCTTTTCACATTATTTACGTTAGCGACATTCACCTTGACAAAGAATCCATTGCCGCCATTTTGTTTAATCTGATTCAATGTCTCCTTCCCTGCTTTTGGATCGAGGTCCGCGACAACTACTTTGGCTCCTTCTTTAGCGAAAAGAAGAGCCGCCGCTTGACCAATCCCAGCACCTGCGCCCGTGATGATCGCTACCTTATCCTTCAGCCTCATCGCAATCCCTCCTTATGAGAAGATCTTTACCTCCCTACCCATCATGGTGCAATATTCCTAATCTTCTTTTCTTTGGCATCTAAACCCTCCTTTATCATCTCTGTTAAAATTTCTTATCTGCTAATGCCTCATCCGTTTGTTCAATGCTTCTCAATGACTCCTCATACCGTCTAAGGGCCACACTCACATAAAGGACATCAAGGATAGAAAGTTGCGCAATCCGGGAGGTCATGGCATCGCTCCTCAAAGCGGTCTCCCGTGCTGCGGTATAGAGTTTGATGTCAGCCACCTTGGTAATAGGGCTTTTCGTGTGGTGGGTGATGCAGATGGTCGTTGCCCCGCTCTGCCGTGCAATCCTTAAAGCATCCACCACGTCTTTGCTGCTCCCAGAGTGAGAGATTCCAATGGCCACCCCTCCTTTTTCAAGCAAAGCAGCAGAAATCGCCTGCATGTGCGTGTCGGAATAAGAGACAGAGGGGATATTAATCCTGAGAAATTTGTGCGCGGAATCAAGAGCCACAGCTGCTGAAGTGGCCATTCCATAAAAGACAACCCTCTTGGCTTTTGTAATCACTTCTACTGCCCTTTCCAGTTCCCGGTCATTAAGGATCTTAATCGTATCCTGAAGAGCTAAGATGTTCGCCTGGAAGACCTTATTCTTTATCGTAGAGACCGTATCGTTTAAGTTAATCTCCTCATAAATTTGCTGGGGTGGAATAATCAGTTCCCGGGCGAGGGCGATCTTTAATTCATAGTACCCCTTGTAACCTAATGTCTTGCAGAACCTTACCACGGTGGATTCGCTCGCTTCACTTCTCTCCGCCAGCTCGGTAATAGAGAGGTTAATCACTTCCTCTGGATTTCGAAGAATAGCGTCAGCGATCCGATGTTCTGCCTTTTTAAATGTGGAATAAGCTCCTTTGATCTTAAGAAGCGTGGAAGGTTCATGGCTTCGAATGAAAATATAGTCTTTAGGAAGAGATAAATTTTTCATCGAATCAATTTCCTTTTTTTTCAATTTAAAAATTCATATCGAAATAACTCTGCCATCACTGGCAATGGTAAAAAAACTGGGGAAAGTCCGTTTTACTATTTCATATTAGATAGCAAATCGTCTTCTTCGCCATTGATCAAAAACAACAACACCAATAATAATTAAACCCATAATGACTCGTTGCCAGAAGGCGGAGACATTGAGCAAGTTCAAACCGTTACCCAATAAACCCATGATAAATGCGCCAATGAGTGAACCAAAAACACCCCCTTGTCCACCAAAGAGATTGGCTCCCCCAATGACTACAGCAGAAATGCTTTGCAACTCTGTTCCTTCCGCCATCAAGGCATTGGCTGAATTGAGACGGCCTGTCAGAACAATACCCGCCACTCCAGCCAGTAGTCCCATCATAGTATAAGCAATAATTTTGGTGCGTTCAATATTGATACCTGAAATTCTGGCCGCTTCGCTGTTGCCTCCTACCGCATAAATAGCCCGCCCTAATGTCGTATGGACTAAAATGATCCAGCCCAGAATAGTCACAGCTACAACAATGAGAGCCGGGACCGGGATACCCAAAATATCACCGCTCCCCAACCAGATTAATTCTGAGGGCAAATACCCTTTCAGTGCGGTGGCAGTGAAGTGCGAGGGAACCGGTAACCCCCCCGTCAAAATCAATGCTATACCTCTTGCTGTAGTCATCATCCCCAGCGTAGCAATAAAATCAGGTATCCTTCCTTTGGTGATGATCACACCGTTTATAAATCCCATGAATGTACCCACCATCAGACCCCAAAATATACCCAACCCGAAATTGAATCCCCAGTATGACATGGCTACCGCAGACATCGAAGCCGAGAGGGCAAGGACAGCGCCAACGGATAAATCAATACCTGCAGAAATAATAACCATTGTTTGGCCCACCGCAAGGATTGCAGTAATGGAAGATTGTCTTGTTATATTCAAAAAATTACTTACCGTTAAAAAATAGGGCGTAGCAAAAGAAAGATACACACCGAGAAAAAGCAGGGCGATCATTGGTCCCCCGCTTATCAAAATCTTCCTGATAACTCCACCCCCTATCGAGAGCCAGTGATCCATTAAAGATATTTTCGAAGACACTGTTGAGGACATCGTAGATGATTTTTTTCTTTGTTCCCTCATATTTTTTCCTCACTGTTCTCCCTGCTATTTTTATATCTTAACTGGCACTTTTTAGCAGTTTTTCTTGTGTCGCCTCTCCTCTTCGATATTCCGCAGTAAAGCCCCCTCTTCGTATGACGAAGATACGGTCAGCCATAGCTAAAATTTCGGGTAACTCAGAAGATATCATTAGGATTCCTACCTTTTCCTTAGCCAATTGATTAAAAAGTTGAAAAATCTCGGATTTTGCTCCTACATCAATACCCCGTGTGGGTTCATCAAAAATCAAAATCTTCGATCCACTGCACAGCCACTTGGATAAAGCAACTTTTTGCTGATTACCACCACTCAGATAGACAACCATTCGATTCAAGTCAGGAGGATGAATACGTAATTCATTAATGTAATTTTCTCCTATTCGCTGCTCTTTTTTGTGTTTAATCAGATATAACTGAGAGACTTTTTTTAAACTGGCAAGGGTTATGTTTGCCAATATAGACATTGGAGGGATAAGACCCTCTCTTCTATCTTCGGCTAAATAACCCAATCCTAACCCGATTGCATCGTTCGGAGAAGAGATGATAACTCTTCTACCATCAATATAGATTTCACCACTATCAATCTTTTGCAATCCAAATAATGCACGAACAAGGGTAGTACACCCAGCTCCCAAAAGACCAAAAATGCCCACTATTTCCCCTTCATGTAAAGTGAAGTTCACAGGGTGGAGTGCACCTTTTACCTCCAGGTCTTGAACCTTCAAGATCAGCTTCCCGGGGCTCGTTTCTTCTTTGGGAAACTGTTCCTTAAGTTCTTTCCCCACCATCATCCGAATAATAGTGCTCTCGTCAGCCTCATTCACGGGTAATGTGGCAATCTTCTTCCCATCTCTAAGAACAGTTACTCGTTTACCTACTAAGGGAACCTCGGATAAGCGATGGGAGATATAAATAATAGAAATTCCCCGCTCACCCAATTCATGTACGAGGTTAAACAATCGTTGCCGCTCCTCTTCTGATAGAGCTGATGTAGGTTCGTCGAGGAGTAGAATCTTTACATTTAAAGACAAAACCTTGGCGATTTCTACTAACTGTTTTTCAGCCAGCCCAAGATGCCTTACGGGTACTTCAGGGTCAATATTCAAATCCAGTCTCTTTAAAATTTGTTGAGCCTCTTTATCTATTCCTGGCCAATCAACAAAGAAAAATCTACGCCTGGGTAATCTACCTAAAAAGATGTTCTCAGCTACACTCAGGTTGGGAATGAGACTCAACTCTTGATAAACCATGCCGATTCCCAATAAACGAGCATGGTAAGAGCTGGTTATTTCGACTGGTTTACCCCGGAGGATGATACGGCCACTATCTTTCGGCAAAGAACCGCTGAGAATCTTTACTAAGGTAGATTTACCAGCACCATTTTCACCTAATAGAACATGGGTCTCTCCTTCATAAAGGTCAAAATCCACATGATCAAGAGCATGAACACCCGGGAAACTTTTATCAATGGCTTCAAGGCGCAATAAAGGCTCTCTTGGCATCTCCCCTCTTCTCCTTCAGAAGAATAAGCATTCTATGCTATTGTAGGTGTACAACAGAAGCGACCAACTATCCCCTTTTATGGAACTTAGCAGTGGTCTCTATTGGAAAGTTACCCGTTCACTTATTCTGCGCAGTAATATTATCGAAAGATTAAAATCTCGTATTTATAAAGGATACAGCACTAAAAATGAAAAAAAAGATTATGGAAATCAACTTATATTAAGTTTGTCATAAAGACATAGAGGGGACCCTCCATAAGAACCCCCTCTTGTCATAACCTATTTTACTTATATGCAGCCTTAATTGCCTTCCAGTCTATAGGCTCAAGCTTTGGATTAGGATAAAATTCCGCCGTATTTTCCTTGTACATTGTCCTGGGCCTGATGTCGTAAATCTTAGGGATCTTCTGTCCCAGAGCTAACATCACCGCAAATTTGACTCCGTACCAACCCCAATCCGGAAAACCGTGAGTTGTTTCTGCTATCATTCTTCCTTCAGCCACCCTCGCCGCTGACTCCGGTGTAACGTCATTGGTGAATATTTTCACCTCTTTCCTACCCGCAGCCTCAGTAGCTAACATTGCACCAAGACCCATCTCATTAGACGCCGCCCACATAAAGTCGAGTTTCCCTTTAGGATTGGCTGTGAGAAAGTCTTCGGCTGCCTTGATACCCTTCTCCCGGTTCCAGTCTGCTGGCAAAGTACCAACTATTTTGATACCTGGATACCCATCAACCACCTTGTGAAAACCGTTCACTCGAGCTTGAGAGAAGAAACCACCAGCAACACCCTCAATAATGGTTCCGGTTGCTTTTATAGCTTCTTTTTCTTTCTGAGTAACAGTGGCATATAGATTTTGCCACCATTTTAGATCAAGGTATGTTCCTGGCTTAACTGCAACTTTTTTCCCTGTACCTAACACACCCGGTCCACCAAAGTAATCCAGCACGGAATAGGCAGAGATCTCAGCTGCTACGCTATTATCAAACCCAATATAAGAGGCTACCTCGACTCCTGCAATGGGTTCCAGCAAGTTTACAATGATCACCGGAATACCTGCCTTGTTAGCCTTTTTAATAGCCGGAATAACTACTTCCACTTCTATAGGCGAGATGGCAATGACATTTACTTTCATCTGAATATAGTCTTCGATAATCGCCACCTGATCCGCAAAAGCTACATGTGTGGCCGGAGCCCGCTCGATAACAACAACATTGATTCCATTGTACTGAGCATTTTGAGCAGCCAGCTGGAAGTAGTTTGTCGCAGTCTGAAAAACTCCGGTAATATCGGGTGGCGTCCAACCAATAACAATTTTCTTAGGAAGCTCCTTGGCAAGAGCAGGTGTTGACCCTACTATAAGAAGCCCTACCAGCAAAATAACTAACCACAAAGTTACATTTTTCATTCTTTTCATTTTTTAGTTCCTCCTCCTTTTAGTATTTTATGAACATCACCATCCTCTTAAATAATTGCATCACCTCCTTTGATCCTTCACCTTTTTAACTGAATTCTCCAATTGCCACTTTTAAAATGGAAATAATTTTCTTTTTTTAATGATTTTTATAGAAAAAAATTTCGTAAATGTCAAGTTTTTTTTGGACCCAAGAGACCTTCTTAAAATAGAAATTATCTCGGTTAAAAATCAAACATTAAATTTATTCCGATTGGCTTGGAAGAAATCAGATCACCTTCAGGGGAGAAAGAAGACCTAGGCGGGATTGTTAGGCCCTTACCTGATTTTTAGTCCCTTTGTTTCCATCGGGGGTTATCGATCAGAATAGGCTTTTTATCCCTTTCGACCAGAATCTTTATAAACCCTGTCCTCTCTATGTCGCCATAGCTATGGCCTGCATCTCCAGGATAGACGGCAAAGAAGATAAAGGGGGTCTTTCCCGTATTGACCATTCGGTGCCCCCAGTAAGGGGGAATGTAAGCGATAACTCCTTGTCGAATCTCAATGGAATCAAAATCTCCATCTACGGTCTGCATTAAAAGGGAACCCTCCCCTCCCATCCCTAAATAGACTTCCGAAGTATCCGGGCGTCTGTGATAATGGCCCTTGGTCATAAAATATTCTTCTCCGATCTTTCCGGGTTGGATAGTCGTTGTGGCAAGTTGGAGATGACCATTCTCTTCAGGTAATATTCTTTCGCTAAAGGAGTAGATGAGGGGGTCGTCCTCTTCAAGGATTCGAAGTTCTGATTCGGTGTCGAAGAACATTCCCTTCATATGACTCAACTTCCGCATGTTGATTCGGTCATAGGGTGTGAACTCTCCCGTTTTGAAATCAAGAAGCAATGAAAAAGGTCTCATTAACATCTTTTACCTCCCCAACTTGGTGATACCTACCTGTACGCCAAAGTCTGTCTTGCGAGTAAGGTAGGGGTTTCGGCACGCTGGCGTGAATCGTGACTTGATTTTCCTATTTTTATCCTACCTAGAAAGGGGGATGAAGGCAACAGAAATTATTCTCTTCCTGACAAAAGAAAACCCATTGTGGCTTGCATCCTTACGCCAGAAATGAAAAATGAGAGGGGAAGAGTAAGATGAAAGAAGCGAGAATGAGCTGCCCGAATGGCCACGGCAAGATACTAATTCACTCAGGAAGGCCTAGCAAAGAGGATGAATGCGGGGATTGCCAGCATCAAGAAGTAGAAGGAAGCGACGGTTGAGGATCGACCTCCAGAAGCAATAGAAAGGGAAGATTGAGTGAATAGTGTAGACACGACGCCAGAGCCAACGACCATTACTTATTTACAAATGGCGTCCCTCTTTTATACTCCCAGGTGGCTTAACGGGAGACGTTCACGCTGCCGAAACATATTTTTACAAAGAAATTTATTGTCCAAAAAAAGACTTGACATTTTTGGAAAAAATTTTTATAAAAAGTCCTAAAAAAGAAATATATTTTCTTTTTTCTACAAAAGAGGAATTTGAAGAGTTGGTATTTGATTAAGAACGGAGAGGATGATCTAAAGCGGGTTTGAGGGATCAGAGTTTTTGGTAGCGAGGATTCTACGGATAATTTCGGCGTCACCATGCCAATCCAGCATTGGTAAATTATAATAGGAAAGGAGGTCAACATGAAGACAGAAGAAAATCCAAAAAAAATAACAAGGCGTCAAGCCATAGGCACTATGGCTAAGGTCGCGGGAGTCGCGGTCGCAGGTTTAGCTGCTAAGCCCTCTGAGGGTGTCGAGAAAAAAACAGCTACCAAGACTGCTACAGCGGCTCTTACTGAAGAGAGGAACAAACTAGCTCAGAAATACAAGAACGCTAAGCCTGGAGAGAAGTTCATGGTAGGCCATATCACATGGGGTCTCGCGCAAGAATACCTGATGATGTGCTACCAGGCTTGTGAGCAAGCCTGTAGACAACTCAATCTGAAGTTCGCCGGTGCAGTGGCTGAATCCGATCCAGCGTGGATCGAGACAACTGAGAGTATGATAGCTGCAGGCGCAAAGGCGATAGTCTATAACTGTCCATCCGCGGCTGTCTTATCTGAGTTGACGAAAATCTGCAACAAGCACAACGTGTTCATGGCAACACACTTCGGATATACTGGGGAGATGTTCCCAGGAGACCTTGGGCCACGATGGGTCATAGATAATACGCCTCTGTCAGACGAGCAGACTTTCCTCCCATTAATGCTACTGTTCGAGAAGATGAAGAGGAATGGAAAGACGAAGTTGCTACACCACCAGGCGCACAAGATGGCCGCCACCTGCTCCACGGTCTACATAAACCTGGGAGTCTACCAAGCTTGGAGCTTCTATCCAGAGATCAAAGTGCTAGGCCACCAATATGGTAACTGGAACTTCGAGGGAGGGCGAAAAGCTGCCGAGGCGTCACTGGCGGTCCGAACGGATTATGAGGGTTTATGGGGCGCTAACGACTCGCAGACCACGGGCGCTTTGAGGGCATGCGAAGACCGCGGCCTAAAAATCGGCCCATACACGGCTTCGAGGGACATGGAACTGACCACGGCGCAAGAGATACTTAAAGGGAACTTCCTGGTTACCGCTGGATTCGCCATACCCTACTTTGGAGGAAGAATGGTCCCAATGCTATACGATCTCTGCGTCGGAGCATGGTATCCGCTGAAGGATGAGATGGTCCAATCAGGTAGGATAGATTGTTACGGTAGACCTGGTGAAATTGAGCAGCTGGCCGAAGGTGCCCGCATCATTTACCATCCGAGCTTCAAGATAGGCCCAACCGAGGAGAATTTAGAGAAGGTATTGAAACAAATGAAGGCAAAGACGCCGGTGTATCCATATGACTTCAGGCTGATATCCATATCAAAGTGCAAGGAGCTCGGCCTAACCTATGACCGCCATGCAGGTGGAGGAACCCACCTAGGACAGCATGACTACTACTTCCCAGCAACGCTAAAGAAGTTCGGAAGCATCGAGGCCCTCAAGAAACACGTTGCCGCTCTCCACAAGTACTTCCTCGACTTCAGCTGGGCCGACACATGGGACAAAGCACAGGAATATGCGAAACGGTTCCCGCCAGAGCTAAAGACGGAGCCTAGCTGGGTGTAAACCCCGTTAGAAGGTCTCTGACCTTCCACCGGGACGCTTCACACGGGGCTTTAAACCCCGTGTTCGCTCCGTAAGGAATTTTATCTTCATCCCCGCTGCAAGCAACAGGGCTTTCTAACGGGGTAAAGATAAAATTGTTATATTTCCCTTTTTTTTATTTTTATCGCCCACGGTGACTAGCATTGGGACGGTGGGCAGCATGGATTAGTATGGTGACGCCAATAGATGTTCCATTATTGGAGGTAAAGGAAGTTTCCAAAACTTTTGACGGAGTCGTGCATGCCCTAAATGACGTTAATATAGCCCTCCGCCAGAATGAAATAGTAGGCGTGGTAGGGGAAAACGGAGCCGGAAAATCCACCCTCATGAAGATTTTAGTAGGCGTTTATCCTCCAGATAAGGGAGAATTGTATTTTCAGGGAAGAAAAGTCCCCTTCCCCAGGAATCCAAAAGAGGCAGCCCAAAGAGGAATCTCAATCGTTTACCAGGAAAAAGGAGTCGTCCCCTGTTTAAAGGTATATCAATTCCTCCTCCTAGGCCATGAGGATAAGTATGTCAAATTTTTGAGATTGCAGATCGATAAAATGAAGAAGCATGCGAGGGAGATATTGGAGGAGTTTCATGTGAGATGTGATGTTGAGAGCTTTATGTATGAACTACCGCTTTCCACTCAGAAGATGGTTGAAATAGCAAGAGCGATTCTGAGTGTGAGATTGGAGCACGGAGATGATGACATTACATCGATCGTCATACTCGACGAGCCAACCGCGCCATTAACCATCGAAGAACGTCGGGAGCTATTCAGCTACATATTGGATATGAAGAAAAATGCTTCGTTCATCTTCGTTTCACACATCATACCTGAGGTGATGGAATTCACGGATAAAGTACACGTGTTGCGGGATGGTAAGCTGGTTGCCCACTATGACTTGTCCAAAGAGAAGATAACAGAGGAAGATCTGTTCAGGGCGATCGTCGGCAGAGAATTTTCGGAATATCTCTACACACCAGAAGTGAAGGGAGTTGTGCATGAAGAAGTCGTTTTGACTGTTAAGAATTTGAAAAAGGATGGGTGCTACTATGATATCTCATTCGACCTTCACAAGGGCGAGTGCATAGGGATTTTTGGTCCAGCGGGATCAGGCAAAAGCGAGATCATAAATACAATCGCTGGCCTCATAAGTTTTGAAGAGGGAGGCCTAATCGTCAAAGGTCAAAAAGTCAAAGCCGACGAACTTCCCCACGTTAGGTTAGGAAGAGATATTGGATATTTCTCAGGTGAGACCGGGAAAGAGCTATTCCTCAACTGGCCAATCATGAAGAACATCTCCATCGTTAATATTGAGAAAGTATTAAGAAAGCTCATTCCAATGATAAGTTTCAACGCTGAGAAAAAGATGGCGGAAAAGATCGTGAAGAAGTTGAGAATAAGGGCCCCGAGTGTTAACACGGATTGCACCTCTCTGAGCGGCGGTAGTAAGCAGAAGGTTTCTGTGGGGAAATGGCTTGAAAGAAGTCCCGACATACTTTTGCTTGAGGACCCAACGATAGGAATCGATGTGGGAGCCAGAAAGGACATCTACGAAACTACTCTGGAGATGAAGAGGAGCGGCATCTCAATGATCCTCGTAAGCGACGATCCTAAAGAATACTCCATACTATGCGACAAGATCATGTTCATCAAGGATGGAAGAATTCAAGAGGTGCTTACCCCTGAAAGGTTTGGAGGGGTGATGGCAGCGTGAAGATCCGAGGCAGAAATAAGCTGATCACTCCAGTCATCATTCAAACTCTAAAGACTCACCCTGTCATTCTAGCTTTAATTGCCCTCGTCGTGATTTTCTCAGGTTTATACCCAGAAAGATTTCTAACACCCTTAAATTTCTCGACCATTCTAAGACAGTTTGTAACGCTCACATTATTTGCGCTCGGCCCCTCCATGGTGGTAGTGACCGGCTCACTCGATTTATCTTATATTGGAATTTGGATGCTGGGGGGTATCCTCGTGTGGCTTCTCATGCCGACCCTAGGGATGTTCTCAATTCTTATTATCCTGTTATTAGGGTTAGCGACAGGGCTTTTCGTTGGCGTGATACAAGTCAAGGCGAAAATACCCTCCTTCATACTCACCTTAAGTTTATTAGTGACATACTGGGGATTAACAGCCATGCTCTCCGGAGGATATCCCAGACCTGTTCGCGGATACGAGTTTATCACCGCGCCGTTGATACCCTACGTTCCCACGGCCTTTCTATGGTCCATCCCAATAATAATCGCCGCGATATTCATTATGAAACGCACGAGGATAGGCACATATCTATACGCTATTGGGTCAAATGAAGAAGGAGCTCGATTAGCCGGAATAAACGTCGATAAGTACAAGATCTTGGCTTTTACGACAAGCGGGCTATTTACGGGCATAGGATCGATTATCCTATTCCAACATCTCGGAGGTGCGGTGCCAGTAGAGTTAAATCTAAACAACCTGGTTTGGCCGCTTGTGGCAATCGTCCTAGGTGGAACGCCGCTTATAGGGGGAAGCGGTGGACCCCAAAGAACGATACTCGGCGCGTTGACGTTTACGGTGTTTTATCGCGGATTGTACCTTTCGCTATTGCATCCCGAGATGATACAACTCCTTGTGGGGCTATTGCTAATTGTATCAATTGTCGTAAGCTCCAGGGGGTTGAAGGGAGTAACGATCACGTAAAGGGATGAAACGGTGATGACCAGACTACTTCTTTACCGGGAATGGCTTCGAAGAAACATGACCACAGTCGGGCCGATGGTCGCTGCGGTAGCGGTTATAGCAGGATTCCAAGTGATAAACCCATTCTTCCTCAGCTATAATGGAAGAATAACGTTAGTCTATGCTATGTCATACTTCCTGATAGCCGCCTGCGGATTGACTTTCGTGATAATGATGGGTTCTTTTGACTTCTCAGTAGTAAGCTTGTTGAAGCTTGCAGCACTCCTATGCGTATTATACATCGACCAGCTCGGGTTCTTGGTGATTCCTTTAGCTTTACTAATAAGCGTGGGGTTCGGCTTCATTAACGGGCTATTCGTCGCGAGGTTCAACGTTCCCTCTTTCATGGCGACGCTTGGCGTTTCCATTGTAGTTGAGGGAATAGCGCTGTACCTCTCGAAGGGCTTCCTCCACATCATGAATGATGAGACCTTCAGGGCCCTTACCACGACCTTCATAGCGGGTTTACCATCGATATTCTATTGGGCGATGGGCATTTGGATTATTAGCACTTTCATAGCCATGTGCATGCCATTTGGCAGACGCACTTACGCAGTCGGAGGAAACCTGATAGGCGCTGGGCTCTCGGGCATAAACGTGGAGAGGCATAGAATTTACGTTTTCATGCTCAGTGGCTTTTTCGCCGGGCTGGCCGGAGTTTTATACATGGCGCAGATGGGGGGCGGCTCCATGGAGATTGGAGCAGATATGGCCATACCGCTTTTCGCAAGCGTGGTCGCGGGCGGCACTGCCCTCACGGGAGGTGTGGGAGGGCCGCACAGAACCTTGCTTGGAGTGCTTATCATTACATGGATTCAAGCTGGAATGTTAATGCTCGCAATCGGCCGCGATATCCAGATGGTAACTTTCGGCTTAATCGCCCTGGGAATGAGTATAGCCACGATAGACAGGAGAAGGATAAAGATCATTAAGTAGGATTCACTGATTCCCTCACCAGCAACTTGCCGTCCTTATATGTCATTTCTTGAGCCAAATTATTCCACATCCCATGCTTTTGAATTACGTGCCCGAAACTTCACAAATATCCTTAAATAAGCCGTTCTATTTTTGTTCTCCATTCCCCGAATTCGGCTTCAGAATCCAATATGCCAAGTTCCAGGTGAAACTGTCTCTTTTCACCCGGAGCAATAAATTCCAGGGTTCCTCTTGCGCGTTCCTCGGCCCGTCCTTCAACATGACAATTGGCGGGTTCAATCCCTAAGACATAATCCCCTTGGCCAAGCATCTTCCATTGAACCAGATTCTTGAGCTGGTCTTTTCTGTATCGGATATAGAGCCCGAGCGGAAGCTTCTCATTGATTAGAGCCACTGTCACGATCCCGTCTGGATCAGAAGCGGCATCGTGGTAGAAGACCTGGCTTGGTGCGTCAGGCATGGGATCATGCAATTCGCTAAAGCCCCCGGCATTCACAGACGGATCCATGGCCACGTCTTCTTAGAAGGAATGTGCACAGTGCTTTCCTTGCTTACGAGCGGAAATCCTATATTCACATGGTATAGAAACATCAAAGGTGTAGGCCTGAAGCCATGATTTTCAACCTCATCTTCGATTCTGAACCAGGATGCACCCAATCGGCTGTGAATACGCCTGGTCATCGCGAGATTCTCGCCCCAAAAAGCTGCCTCCCTCATTCTTCCCTGGACGATGAGATGATATTCATCTCCCTCCCATTGTCCATCCGCATAAACAGATTCAGCCGGTGTGGCAGATATCCTTCCGTGACGGCCAAGTTCTTCGCCCTGATCCACACAGGGAGCCCCTACATTGGTTAAGCCGCAGGTGATCACCATGCCACCATAAAAGATGCGATGCCACCCATCTCCAGCTGGTTCGTAAAAGGCAGGGGACACATCACGTGTGCAAGATCGCCAAGACAAAGGGATTCCCTTATATTCCGCAAAGGAGACATCCATGCCCCTGGAAGGCAGGACATTGTATCGGAATCCAGTTCCAGTCCGTACCTCAATGAGGCGCACACCTTCTTCACTCCCGTCCTCAAGTCTCATGATTCGAACCCCTGCAATTTGTGAAATATCTCCAATTCTCTGAAGCAAATCGGATCGGGTGAATTCCTGACCGAATAATTGTACCATAGGCTACCTCCCACTAAATTCATAAAACCATCGTACTATTATTAATAACCAATCCGATGATGTTGAGCTATTATATCAAAAATCTTTGCCAGGTCAAGTAGTAAGGTGGAAATCCTGAGCCAGAGAGCTCCTTTTTGGGCGATCACCGGTTGGAGGTTTGTAGGCTCCCCTACAAGGGCGGCATCCCCTTGGATTCCTCAATCTTACAAAGAAAGCCGAACGAAGGCAACCCCAAATTGAGAGTTCAGAAAAAAACTAAAATATTCAGAGATCTCTGATTAAAAAGATTAAATAACGATTAAACAGACGAGTTACTCCTCGGAAAATCTTTGTAATTTTTCTGAGAACTGTGTGATCAGAGGTCTCTAA
>CAZEKS010000006.1:0-17338 GCA_964512795.1 uncultured Syntrophaceae bacterium | reverse complement strand
CCTACCTCCTACTACCTATGCCAGGATGTTAATTGTTAAGAGTATTCAGGCCCATACAAAATAAACCCATCCTCCAGAATTCATCCCAGTAACCTCTTTACTTCTCTGCGCTACCTGTCCTCAGTAGTCCCGCAAGGCGGGACGTAGGGTAGATGCGGTCTTAATCTATTCTTATTTTAATTACTCAATGATTGACTCTATCTCCTTATCTCCCTATCACCCTATCTCATTATCTCCCTATCTTCTTTTTAATGGATGACAACCACATGCCCGCCGCGGTTTTAACGTTAAAATTGGCATTCTAAGCCTGAAATCAGCCTCTCTTTTTTAGGAATGATTAATTCGAACAAGCAATTAACTTGGTTCAACCCAATTCCAGCCCCACACAGTGTCCTGGGTGAAGCTCTTGATGGTGCTTCCGAAAACGAAGCTTCGTTCATATTGTGTCCCTTCCAGGACCACACGCCGACCAAATCCCTGCACCGCCACCAAATTTCTTGTTTCCTAGTTTGCATGTAAAACCCCTGCCCCTAAACTTCGGACGATTTTCATCCGATATGTTCCTACTCACAAAAAGAAAATAATAATTGAAGGCCCCTCCTCTGTTTACATCGGCCTTTTAAGAATTGGCTTTTTCCTCCTCGTATCTGCATCACACTTTCTCTGAGCTCAAAATCTCTTCAAGGGAGGTGATTAAAGGAGGCAAATCCTCAGTCACAGTTTCCCAGACCACGTCCAGGTTGACGTCAAAGTATCCGTGGATCAACCTATCCCTTATGCCAGACATTTTCTTCCAAGGGATTTCCGGGTGGGCCGTAACGAAAGCCGGAGAAAGCCCCCTGGCCGCTTCACCGATGATTTCCAAAAGCCGAACAAGAGAAAGATTGAGCATCCTTTTCTTACTCAGATCCTCCCTTGAGTGGCTGTAGGAGAAATCCACTGCTTAACGGGCAGCATCGAAAATGTGACGAAGGCGGACCTCATCATTTTTGAGCATATTGAACCTCCGAATGTCTTATGACTTCATCCCGAAAATACCGGCTCAGGTCTTCGGGGGTTCGGAGGTCAACTTTTCTTCCGTCAAATAGGGATGACAACTCTTCCTCCATATCGAACAAGCGGAAGAATCCCGGGACATGTCCTGGCTCGAATTCAACCAGAACGTCCACATCGCTTTCTGGGCCAAAATCTTCACGAAGGATAGAGCCAAAGAAGGACAATTTCCGGATGCAATGTTTTCTACAGAACTCTTCAATTTTTTCCCTGGAAGCCTTTATACGAATCCTCTTTCGCATTTTTCCCCCTTGCAACTTGATATAGCAATCCAGGCCAAATGCCCTATATATCATATATCAGAAACGCAGTTTCGTGGCAACCTTTAGCTGATTACCACCTAAATCCATCTTCGTTGACTCCATCGTCAAATGTCATGACATATTGTTCATGAATATGGAGCCCCACGGGCAAAGCCCGGGGTACCTCCATGAAATACCCGCCTACGCCCGTAGGCGCTGAAACGCTTCGGTATGCTAGTGCCAGGGCTTTGGCGGGTTATCCGCCAGTAGCGGAATCCGCCGTAGCGTTAACCCAAGGGCACAGGGATGACTTAGCTGCAGAGTTCGCATTCATCCACGGGCAGAGCCCGTGGTCTTCTGCGTAGGCGGATAAAAGGAGTGGGAAAGGTATTTCACATACGGAGGAAATAATTTGGGACTCTTGTGAAAAGTCCTTCCACTTCGGGCCTTGATGACGATAATAGAAATTTGAAATGGTTTATTTGAATTCCCATAAATTATCGTCTACTTGTGGCAATTGACAAGAACGGAGGAATGAATGCGCTTGGTATGAGTTTTGCCTTCTTAACAGTAAAAGAGGAAAGTTATGGGAAGCAAATCTCTTTCCGGAGTCGTTCTGAAAGAGACTTTTGTAAAGGCTCGAAGAAGGGGGATTCTTTTATTTATCCTTATAAGCTTGGCGTATATCATTACCATCGCCGGTCTGGCAATGGTAATCACCCAGGAAAAAAGAAAAATTTCTTCTTTTTCTCATAGAGAGCTAATCCTTGATGAGTACCGCACCAAAGATAAACTTTACGGAATCCTGAGAAACAAGGGCTACAGTCTTGGTCAAGGGCTTGATATTGTCGAGGCGATTGCCAAGAGATCAAAGGAGCTTGGGCTACCGTTGTCACTCATCATGGCTGTCATCGATCAAGAATCCGAATTCTATCCGAATGCCAGATCTCACAAGGGTGCTCAAGGGCTGATGCAGATAATGCCTTTAAAATGGGATGAGTATGTGGCTAAGCTTAATTTGGGAGTTGACAGGAGGGCGATGACCGATCCGTTCATGAATATAACAATAGGATGTCAGATTCTTAAGGATTTGTATGATGAATATAAGCATATAAAGGATAATAAGGTTAGAATGGCCAAGGCCCTTACTGATTACAATAACGGTGAGGAATCTACGGATCCGAATCTGAAATATGCCGTTGAGGTGAGCCAGAAGCAGGGCGAGTACCAAAAGAAATTACAGGGGTACAGAAAGGATTAAAGATTACGAATTGGTCCCCGCTAACTCTCAAGAATTAGGGTTAGCCCTTGACACGGGACAAAGACAACATGACCTGAAGGTGCTTCTCAACATGCATGGACACGGTTTGCCTAATCAATCCAGCCGACCATTTTTAGCGAGGATACATCCCGATCTACCTTGATAGCCTTTCCAACGCCCCATTTTCTTTTGTATGCGCGATAAGGGGAATATAGTTCAAAATTAACACTTATTCCTCTCTCCTTCTATATTCTGAATGGGTTTAGCAATTGCTGTAGTGCATCCCCCGAATGGCCGGGCGATCTCAGGAGGAAGTATGAGGGAACGTAGCTTCTAACACAATTTGATGGTAATTGCTTTCGATAGATTATGGGAATTACTAAAATATAACGGTGGAAGGGAGACGTAGGTTCTAAAGCCCTTTAACATGTTTATTCTGTTCCCTTGAGTCCAATTAAATCCACTTCCCCTCATTATCAAGTTGTGTTAGAACCTACATCCCCTAATTTCCCTATTTCGTGCGCTCCGCCGATCCTCGCTGTGCCCACTCCGCCACCAAATTTCTTGTTTCCTGGTTTGTATGTAAAACCCCTGGCCCTTAACTTCGGTCATTCTTCATCCGAGACGTTCTTACTCACAAAAAGAAAATAATAATTCAAGACCCCATTTTTCCATCCTTGATGATTTTGGGCTGAAACAAACATGAGCTTACTGCTCGTGAAAGAGCACAAATCTAGTTCAACGGAGAAGAATAATGTCTATCTTTTTAAACATCTGGTATTCTTGACACATAAACGAGATTTTGTATATATTAGAGCTTGGTCAACAAGGTTTTTTCAAACTGACCCAACTTTTAACCAGATTTGGCACACCCCGGAAGGAGAAAGAATGCCAAAAATCCTTTTAGCCGACGACGATCCGGTTCTTCTAAAGTACTTAAGCGCCGTTCTGGAAAAATGTGACTACCACTATATCACCGCAACGAATGGAATAGAGGTCATCGAAAAGGTGAAAACCTTCAGCCCCGACCTGATCTTGCTCGATGTCATGATGCCTGAAATGGATGGCCTGGAGGTCTGCAAGAAGTTGAAGGGTGACCCATTCACCCGCCACATACCCATCATCCTCATGACAGGGTCTATAGACAGGGAGCTGAGAATTAAAGGGCTTTCGGCAGGTGCAAACGATTTTCTTACAAAGCCGATCGACAGACCGGAGCTAATCGCAAGAATTGGAAACCTACTTAGAATAAAGGAATTTGAGGACTTTCTGAGCAACCATAACGATATACTCAAAAGAGAAGTGGAAGAAAAGACAAGGCAGATACGGGAGGGATATATTGATACAATCATCAGGCTTACAACGGTGGCGGAATACAAGGACGAAGAAACAGCAGCTCATATCCGCAGAGTTGGCCGTTACTGTCAATACATGGCGAAACATCTTGGATGGTCAGAAGAAGATCAGGAGACCATCCTGCATGCCAGCCCCATGCATGATATAGGAAAGGTGGGCATTCCCCTTGAGATCCTGTTGAAGAGTTCGAAACTTACTCCGGAAGAATTTGCCTTGATAAAGACCCATACACTCATCGGGGCCGATATCCTCCATGATTCGAAATCAAAGTTTCTCCAGATGGCGGAAACGATTGCGCTGACTCACCATGAAAGGTGGGACGGCACTGGATATCCGCGTGGACTTAGAGAGGAAGAAATCCCTATGGCAGGAAGAATCATGAATATTGTCGACCAGTATGATGCCCTGAGATGCAGAAGGCCATACAAATCCCCTTTAGACCACGAGACTTCAGTGAAGATAATCGTGGAGGGTGATGGAAGGACATCTCCCGAACACTTCGATCCAAATCTAAGAAAGGCTTTCATTGAGCTTATCCCGGCCTTTAAAAACATATTTGAAACACTTCGAGAATGACGATCTCATTTTCTGAACAGAGAGATGAGGATTGAGCATAGAATTGATGAATTTCCATTATAGTAAGCTTTTTCACTCCCCAACATCTTTCTTATTGATGAGTTGCCCCCGTCGGGAAAATAGATGTTGAACTGTCAATGACTGGAAATTTAAATGCCTTGTAACCATTTGTTTATACATTATTTATTGTGAACCGTTCCCAGACTTGCCAGACTTACCAGACTTGGTTCTATAAATCAATAAATACCTAAAGGGATTCTCTTTTTTCATCAAACTTATCCGAATACCCAATATTAAAAGCTCAAAGGGAATTTAAAGTGATCAAAAATTTTTATTGACAATCGTTTTTAAACTTTGTATGATATTTCATCAAATTTCACCATAATTAATCAAAACGATGCATTAATATGGCTAACCAAAGATTGAGGCAAAGGATTACCATAAGTCTTGATAAGGAGGTACTGGAAACTCTTTCATCCATTGCTTCCCAAAATGACGTTTCAATAGCCCGGGTCATCCGATATGCGGTGGATAACTTGCTGAAAGAATGGAAAGAAGGCCGTCAACATCAACTTCAACTTATTCTCCCTTTAGGCGGAAAAAAGGAGGTTGCAGTGACATGATAGATTTAGTGGGAGCTTTTGAGAGAAATGCTTTCACAATTGAGGGTGAGCAGAAGAAACCGGAGGGTCTCAAGATAGAGCAGGTGACAGCAAGAGACCAGAAGCATCTTGAAATGGCATCTGAATGGTTAGGGAGGAAAACAAATGGAAGCCGATTTTATCCCTCAACCGCTTTGGGGGAACGTGAAATTTTCGCAAACAGGGAGGCGGTAGGAAGGAATTGGCAACATCTTGAATTGGCCTATGAATGGTTAAAGATCAGAGAAAAAATTATGCCATTGATTCTTAAACGACGAATTTGGTGGGAACCCGTTGACGAAGCTACCAGCTACGTGGTGTATGTAAGCAAGGATAGAACAATTTTTGAGCCTACTCAATTCTTGCGGGAGGCGACTCAAGGAATAATCTCCAAGGAAGTCACTGGAAAAATAGAGTTGATCATCCCAGATGAGTGGCCTGAGTTCCCCATGGAACCAGGAACTTACCATATCGGGATTACTGTTCGAGACTGTGTGGGTAATGAAAGTGATCCTCTCTTGTTGGTGGGGCAATTCAAATTTTTTGCCCCGCCTGCACCAGTGAGAGGCGGGATCGAGGCTCTTTAGTTGAAATAATTCATCACACGGACGATACAATCGTTGAAGAGCAAAGGCAGGGTCAAAAAGAGTCCTGCCTTTTTTATTATTACGTATAGCTACCAGCAATCGTCAACATTCAGGATCATGCGTGCCCACTTTTACAATCTATCAGACCAATCGATAGAGACCCCCAGTGGCCGGGGTGAAGCTCTTAACCGGGCCTCCAGAGAGGAAGCTTCGTTCATATTGTGCCCCTTTCAGGACCACAACCCCAGCCTAATCCCTGCACCGCCGCCAATTTCTCGTGTTTCCAAATAATGTCGCTGAATCTATTCCTCCAAAGTGAAGTTAAGTCTTAAATCAATCTCAAAGTTTGGTGGATGGGCTGGAAATAAAAATTCTAAAGCCTTTTTCTGAAGAGGGCGAAGAAGTGTTCTTTGATTTTTTCCGGAAAAGTCCTTTTGCACCAGGTCTCTTTATCTATTTTGACAGAGTTTTTCAGGTCCTCTTCAAAAATCTCCGTCATCTTTGAGGCAAAAGATAAATCCAGAATTCCGATATTCCCTTCATCGTTATACCTTAGAGATTGGTAATCGAGGTTGGTGGAGCCAATAATGCTCCAGCATTGGTCAAACAGATACGTCTTTGCATGAAGCATCTCTCCCAGGTAATTGTAGATTTCAATACCGCTCTTTAAGAGTCTTGAAAAAAAAGCTCTTCCTGCGTAGGAGGCAGCGGGAACATCGCTTTTGCCCGGTACGAGGAGCCTCACCTTCACCCCACGCCTTACCGCTGCTTCGAGCTTTTCGATCAGCCTACGGCTCGGTGTGAAATAAGCGGTGGTTAGCAGAATACTCGTTTGGGCATGATCAATGCTGTAGCGAAGAAGGTTCCTCATTCTTTTTCTTCCCCTCCCGGAATAAACGAAAATGGGGAGTGCAGGAATGGCGTCTCTCGGCATTCTGTTTCGTGCCCCTTCATCGGTCCCCTGAAAAAAGATCTTTTCTCCACTCCAGGTAGTCCAGCTTTTTTTGAACGTATCGAATAATTCATTGACGATGGGACCCTCCACCAGAATTCCCGTATCACGCCACCCCCTGCTTCGCCTCCGGAGGTGAAAGCCACTGTACTCATTGGCGATGTTGAGCCCGCCGGCAAAGGCCTTTCTTGAATCGATCACAATTAGCTTTCTGTGATCCCGGTGGACATAATGAAAGGGTGCTGTCCATTTAAAGGGATGCGAGGCCCTGATCTTAATGCCCGCCAGGCTCATATCTTTCCAAAAACTTCTTGGAGTGCCGAAGGATCCAAAGTGGTCGTACAAAATATAGACCTTCACTCCTTCACGGCTCTTCTGTTTTAGCAGTTTGGATAAGGTAATCCCGGTTTCGTCATTCTTGAAAATATAAAATTGAAGACAGATGAATTTCTCAGCGCTTTTGACAGCATCAAAGATGCTTTGGAAGGAATCTTTCCTCTTCCATAACAACCGGACACTGGTGGCGAAAGAGAATTTTTGTTTGAAGATTCTTTCAATGGATCGGATGTTAAACCGGTTTTCCATACCCATGCAGCCTTAGCTTAAATTCTATACGAATCCCAGCAATTTGGGAAGTAGTTACAAGAGTGTAATGGACAATTTTTGTCCACACCCTGAAATATTGTTCAATTAATTTTTTCAATGACAAGAAAAGTCCCTGAAATCTTAGGGAAAAAATTCATTCGTCTCATGGCACATTAAATGCAATTCAAACCTACTTAATGCTGAATTAAAAGGGAAAATACGGAGCAGGAAATGGTCATTTGCCCGCAATGTAGCATTGAACATGGTGAGGGGGAAGAATTCTGCGGAAATTGTGGAAAGTTCCTTTTGGCCATAGAAGATCCCCCTTCCGAAGAGGAGAGAGCAAACGTGAAACTCTATTGCCCTAAATGTCAGGTCCTTTATAGGAAAGGAAACTATTGCAGGAGATGTGGTTCTCTATTGATGCAGGGAACCCCATCTAAAGAGACGGACGCTCAACAATTGGAAAAAAAATCGACTAAAAGATGTTCCAAAGAATGGCTGCGGCTATTGAAAGAAGAGAAAGCATTAGAATCTCGTATGAGGAAATTGGAAGCACAGCGGGAAAAAATCTCCAGTGGTGTCCTCAATCCTCTATTCGTTCGTTATCAGGAGCGGTTGGAGTCCCTGTCGCCCCTGCATCAAGAAATTGAAACGGAGCTTGAATCGATTAGAAAAAGGGCATCGGAAGAAATGGATTTCCTGGGAAATGAGCTGAAACCCATTCAAAAAAGGCTTGAGGAATTTCAATCTCTTTATAAGTTAGGTGCGGTCACAAAGCCCGATTTTGTCAGAGAGAAGAAGGGATTGAGAAAGGAAATAAAATTGAGGAAGAAAAGCTTAAAAAAATATCGGCAAATCCTTTCTCTCTTGCCCGCTAAGATGGGAGGACGTACCGTTTCCCCTATATTAACAGGGGATCTCCTTCGGCCCTTACCCTTACTGACAGTGGGTATCATCATCCTTCTAATGGTTGCAGGAGGCTACTTCCTCTGGCCACAACACACGGAGTCCGGCACACTGGTTTTAAAAAAAATCGTTGTTTCCCCTTCCACCCCATCCTCTTTAAACAATCCACCTGCTGCGATGGAAGACAAAGATGCGGAAAAGATAGGGTCCCTTTTTGAAAATATTAGACAGGCAAACCTTCAGAAGAACATCGATCTCTTTATGTCCTGTTTCTCTTGCGATTTTAACGGCACGGAAGGAAAGCGGCTGGATACACTCAAAGTGTGGGAAAACTACAATTATCTTGATCTTTCTTATGATTTGAAGAAACAGACGATAACCGGTGATACTGCCAATGTCAGGTTAGAGTGGCTTGTCAGGACTTCCCAGAAAATGGGCGGGCAACGGAAGGATGGCAGAACCGTTCTGGACGTTACCTTAAAGAGAGAAGACGCCCATTGGAAGATCATAGATATCAAACCCGTCAGTTAAGTTTTAAAATGGTACAGGGGGCCAGATATGTTTTGCACAAATTGTGGTATGTCCAATGAGAACGATGCCAGGTTCTGTGTCAATTGTGCTGAATCGCTAATCAACGTCCAAATAGAGGAAATACGTTCATACGCCAGAGTGTTAAAGAATACGTCAGTCCTTAGGAAAGTTAACTTTCTCCAGGCTCTTTTTGATTTTTCATTTAGTCAATTTATCAGCCCAAGAATCATAAAGTTTCTCTATAGTTTATCGATGATACTTGCCGGTCTGATGGCCTTCTTTCTTATCATCATAGGGTTTGAAACCTCAATGTGGTTCGGAATTTTTGCGCTCCTGATCGGGGCGCCCCTATTATTCCTTTTAACGGTGATTTCTAATAGGGTCGTCCTGGAATTGATCCTTGTCATTTACCGTATGGCTGACTGCATGGAGAACATAAGGCTGGTCGACACGGAAGAAAGGCCAGAATCAAGAGATGGCATCCAATGGAATGTATGAACTGAATTTTATCCTTCCCCGTCAAGGTATTTATTTTCAATCCATTTATAGCACTTAAAATTTGACTAAAAAGTAACTATAGGATCAAGAATTCCGGCTTCCCTGAAACAAGGGTGACACAAGGGCTAAAATTCAAAACCTAATTTGGACAAGGGTAATTGTTCTATGTCATTTATTTAGTCAGTCTTGCTTGAAAGATTACTTCCCGAACAAGAGCGGATTAAACTTAGTGTCATAATCAAATACATCCACCCCTTCTTTCCTTTTGAGAAAATTCACCACGATGTAAGTGAGGGGAGTCACAGCGGCTTCATAGGCCGATTTCACAAGCCACTGGGTTAGAATGGCTAAGAAAAGTGCCGCCCCAGGTATCGTCCCCACAAATGCAAGGGTCATGAACACTAAGGAATCCAACCCCTCTCCTACCAGCGTTGAGCCAATGGTACGGGTCCATAACCAGCGTCCTTTTGTAGCCATTTTCATTTTCGCCAAAGCAAATGAGTTGGCAAATTCTCCCACAAGGTACGCAAGGAAGGAGGCTACGAGTAACCGGGGCGTGTAACCCAAGATACGCTCATAGGCTTTCTGTCCGTCCCAAAACGAAGCGGGGGGAAGCACTTGTCCAACCCATAGGACAACGACAACGATAAAGTTGCAGAAGAAACCCAACCATATCACCCTTCTTGCCTGACGGTAACCGTAAACCTCAGTCAATACATCGCCAAAAATATAACTAATCGGAAAGATGATGGTTCCCGCAGGCAGCACGAACCCGAATATTTCTACTAATTTTACCGCTGCGATGTTAGCCGTTATCAAGCAGCTGATGAAAATCGCCACAATGAATACAAACCATATTGAATAGTCGGCCTTTCCATCGATGGTGGACTGATCTTGTAACATCCTATTCCCCATGGGTGATTGCCAAGTTCGTATCTCTTGTGCTTCTTACGATATGCTATTTTATCGCCTGGAAGGATTCAGTTAAATTTGAGTGATCAATCCGGACCCTTGCGTTTCTTGACACCGCAGTTTTTCAGGAATGCTTCGAGTACCTCATAGGGTTGAAATCCCACCACTGACTGATGGTCGATTATAAAAGTGGGGACCGCTGTAATTCCCCGGGCACGAGAACGCAACCAGTCGGAATCGACGGCTTCCTTAAAGGTTCTCAATTCAAGGACTGATCTGGCTTCCTTTTCTGGAAGACCCATGGATTTGGCGAGGGGCGCCAGCTCATCCACCTTGCCGATATTTTTCCCATCGACAAAATAAGCGCGAAAAACAGCTTCATGAAAGGGGTCACCCTTTCCCTCCGATTCTGCCCATTTTGCCAATTCCTGGGCCAGACGGCTGTTATAAGTCTTTTTCCGCTCACCCAGAGGTAAGCCCAACCCGTCCGCCACCTGTCTCAAACGTGAAATGATCCTCTTAATATCGATGGGCTGCCCGGCGAAGAGTTCTTCAAGGGTAAGCCCCTGTTCCGGTGTTTCCGGATGAAGAGGAAAAGCCGTCCAGTGAACGCCAATATCAAAATTTTTCTTTAATTGGTCAATACGCACGGTACTAAAATAACACCAGGGTCAAACATAATCGGAAAAGACTTCAAGCGTTATCGGCTCGGCCACGGATTTCTCCTTTTCATCTTCCCGGCGAAAAAGATCGGATCTTTTTCAGAATAGACTCAGTGATCGTTTGGATCATGTAACACCGTTCTTCTTTCAACAGGGAACTCCAGGGAAATAAAAAGTTTTGCCTCTTTTTTATCGCCCTGTAATTTCATCACTCCCCGATTTCTATGAACCATCTCCTTGACCAATCTCAATATCAGGCCCAGGCTATCCTCTTCTTGAACGGCCTCAATTTCCCTTCTCATCCCAAAGGGCTCCACCGGTCTCTTAAAACCTGTGAAAAACAGGGTGGTCTCCACATAGGGCTCATCTTTTCTGAACAAGGTTTGTTCCGGATGTCGCTCCTGAAGAACGAGGGATTGGGTCAAAAACCCAAGGGTCTCATGTGAAGGCATCAAGGTCACCGCATATTGAAGAATCGAATTCAGAATAAATCTCAACTGCTTATCGGGGACGATGATTTCGGGAAGATCCTTTTCAAGTTTTTTGATTAATTTTGCTCCTTTCTCTTCCAGTTGAACCCGGTGTTTCTTTAATACCTCCTCGATGAGATTGTTCACGGTGTTCGTTTTTTTAATCGGGGAGGTGACCTGGAAATAATTGAAAAGACCGTTCACCAACAGATCGGTCTTATGGATATCTTGGGCAATCATCCGGTAAAGAAATCTACCAAGTTCCTGATCGCTAAATCTATCCTGAGAAAGTTCTGTTAGCTTTTTGATGGAGTCCAGAGTGCTCTTCGTGTAACGAATCCACCCGACGAATAAGGCCCGTTCCTCTAAAGACTCTCGATCCCGCCCTTCGACGGGGCCGGTGAAGCAAGGAATTTGAACAGGCCGGAGGATAAAAAAGGGTCGCTTTGGTTCCCAACCTCATCTCTGGAAGTAATTCCGATATAGTAAGTTCCCGGTTCCGCAGGAAACTCCGGCCAGTCATCCGGAATGATTAGCTCGGTCCTCCCGTTAAGGGCTTTTGAGATGATTCCAGGAGTCGCCTCCCACGAGAAGCGATTGGGATCAAAGTCCCTCCGGTCCTGGCTTACATACACCACATAGCTTGTTGTTTCGGGAACAGGTTCCCACCAAATCCGTCGTTTGCGAATAAAAGCCATAATCCTTCCCCTTTCTGATGATCGCCAGACGCCTGGGTCTTGGCTCGCCTATTATATTACAGCATAAAATATTCTAAAAGCAAATCGACCCCCTGCTCTCAATCTTATTCTTTTCAAAAGATTGACTTAAAAATGAATGTTGAGGCGGGGGAAAACCTTTCCCAGTTATTTTACCCTTCACGGATGACTTTCAGCGGTTTGGCCAACATTTGGTCTCTCCAGTTTTGATTTCAACCAAAGTTTTTGCACAAACCACTTCTCTTTCCTTGGAACTTGTCCATTATTATATGGGGTTTGAAAAGAAATACAAGTAAAAAAATTTCGTTTGGTTTGAAAGAAAGCAAGAAGAGCGACAAGTTTGCAGAAAATAGACAGAATGGCTCTGTCACCGAATCACTTAGGTGATCTTATCGGAAATCGATGGCCCGTGAAGAGGCGGCCTTCAATTTCCTCTTTGGAACTTGAAAAGTGTGGGCGAATCTGCTGCCGTACTTCTCTAACCTTTCTCAGGGCCACGATTGTTACACTCATGAAGTATAGACCGCAGCAGATCAGCGTTCTTTGTGACGGTGAGCCATTTTATTCTGGAGCCTGCTATCTCGTCGTGGTGGCCAACGGGCAATATTTCGGGCGAGGGATGTGGATTGCTCCCAAAGCTCTGATCAATGACTGAATGTTTGACGTGATTACGGTAGAGGGGATGCCCCGTCTTTGCATTCTCTTCGCCTTGAAAGCCGTTTATCGTGGGACACACCTTGAGCGAACGGATGTCAGACACACGCGCGCGGCCTCGGTGCTGGTGCGCTCGCAAGACGGGCCTTTAAAACTTGATTTTGACGGCGAGGAAGATTTGGGACAGGAGCTTCGTTTTGCTGCGATGCCAGGGGTGGTGAACGTCTTGCTCAACCCTTCCACCGCATCCATGGAAAGGGATACACCTTAAACCATCCTGGTTCTTATCTTCCATCTGCTGTCTATCATAAACCTAAATTGCCATAAGCTACAGGTGTCCTCTTTATTTATACCCCCTTATGTTGTAGAATTTTAATTGTTACTATTGAAAGCTCCCTGCTCCTCCACAGGTCGAAGGGCCGGAAGAATGTTTAATGGAGAGTCTGGAAACTGAAACGTTAAATGGTGGGGTAACCTAAATGGGACTTCTGAAGCTGCTGACCCAAGATCCATTGACTTTTGCTCTTGTTGCCATTCCCCTTCTTTTTTCCATTATCATCCATGAGGTGGCCCATGGCTGGGTGGCTTACAGGATGGGCGACCCGACCGCAAAATTTTCAGGCCGGTTGACCTTTAACCCGCTTAACCACCTCGATCCCATCGGGACCCTCATGCTCTTTCTGGCAGGTTTTGGATGGGCGAAACCGGTTCCGGTCAACTTCAACAACCTCTCTGACAAGCGGAAGGGTCTTATCTTCGTCTCTTCAGCCGGAATCCTCGCAAATATCCTCTTCGCCTTCGTCGCTCAGTTGTTTATCCGACTTTTTTCCGGATCTTCCTCGGGGATTGCCGTCATCCTCGTCTACAAAGTGTGTTTTATTGTAAGTCAGATCAACATCACGCTGGCTGCTCTTAATTTGATTCCCATCCCCCCCCTGGACGGCTCAAAGATATTGATGGGAATCCTATGGGAAAGAACCCCTTATTTCCTCACCCGCCTTGAACCTTACGGGTTCTTTATCATCATCGGTTTCCTTTTTCTGGGTATCTTGGACCCACTCATCGGATTCTTTGGGTGGGTTATCGGGACGCTTATCGGAATCCTGATACCCTGAAGAGCCAATGGATACAATCGCTTTCTCCCTATCTTCTCCCTTCTGAGGAATCTTTCATGACGGGCACGTCACCCGCGATCAATGAAAATCCCCCTCAATCCCCCTTTTTCAAAGGGAGAGGTCACTCCTCCCTTTCGTAAAGGGAGGCGCCGCCGTCCAGAGCCTCATTACTCACGCAAGCAAGGCATTGGGACTCTGGCGCCGGATGGTGGGGAGGGATTTGATAAAGCTATTTTCTGAGCGATGGACAATCTCAAATCGGGGTGGGGAAAAGTGGATTGAAATCCAAAAATGTCAAACTTGGTATAAAATCGTAAGGATCCTCGAATCTTATTTCATAGGCTGAAGCTTCACCCCATTAGAAATAATGCCCCGCTGCTCTGCAGCGGGGTTAGATTTTAGAATAATCCTGAGTTTTTATAACTTTACGGCGGGGGTTAATGCCCTGCTCGGTTTCGAGTCGCAACGACTGGAATTTCTAACGGGGTTCACTTCACTGGCTTGCCGTTTCGAACCTTCCCATTCTTTTTCTTGGCCATTACCAGAGGTTTTATTTCTTCATCCTTTAAAATAGGAATGAAAAGGGTCATCCCTTTTGAGATCCGGCTCGTTTTGGTCAGATGGTTGATTTCAAGCAAGGGCTCAAGATCCACCCGATATAATTTAGCGATCCCTTTCAGGGTCTCCCCTTTCTTGACGAGATGGGTTTTGAATTGAAACTTCTCAAAAGGCTGGAGGATTTCGAAGGTAACCAGAAACAGATCCTTCTTCCTGAAGGGAATTTTGATTTCATAATCGGTTTCATTGGGAGGCGTAACCCCTCTTTGAAGTTCGGGGTTGAGATCCTTGATTTCCTCAAGAGAGGTCTCGCAGGCTTTGGCAACGAGGGAGAGACTTGTCAACTCTGGAACCTTCGCCTTTTCATACCGAAGAGGTTCCTGGTATTCGACGTCGGCGAATCCATATTTTTCCGGGTCTTTGACGACGAGCGCTGCGGCAATCATCAGCGGAACATAATTTTTGGTCTCCCGTTTTAGATACCTTACTTTCGTCAGCTTCCAGAAGTCCTCTGTCCGGTAGCGCTTCATCGCTTTGACGATCTTGTATTCCCCTGCATTGTAACCCGCCGCGGCAAGGTACCAACAGGCGAATGTCTCATAGAGGTCCTTCAAGTATTTGGCCGCGGCAATCGTGGATTTCTCGGGATCCCTTCGTTCATCGACCCACCAATTCACCCTTAAACCATATCTTTTCCCTGTCAGGTAGATGAATTGCCAAGGACCCACGGCCTTGCTCCTGGAATAAGCATAAGGATCGAATCCGCTCTCGATGAACGCCATGTAGACCAGATCTTCTGGGAGGCCATGCTCCTTCAAGAGCTTCTTCATGACGGGGACATATCTCCCGGACCTGGCGAGCCAGGTAACAAATCTGTCCCGCCTGGTCGTCTGAAAATAATGGATGAACTGCTCCACTTTCTCATTGATGACGATAGGGATATCGAAATCAGGCTCTTTTTTAAGCTGTTCCCCAGCAAGGGCCTCTACATTCAAATCGTCCCCTTCCTGAAACTGGGAAGGTTCCAATTCCAGCCGATAGGAAATCTGTTCTTCTTTTGTCAAATAGGAACGGAAATTATTTTGGGCTGTCACAATGGACAGGCACGTCAAGGAGAGAAAAAAGATGATTCCAATCAAATAGATCTTCTGGATCAAAAGAAACCTCCCTATTCCGTAGAATGTAATGTAAATGGGGTAAAAGTGCATTTTTTATGCCATCCTGAGTTTTTATAACTTATTGACTTTAAATACATTTTTTCTTTCAACAACACTTGCCATGGTCGATAATTGACCGAAATTGGCAGGAATTGACAATTTGTGCTATTTTGGACGAAATGGGTTTGGATTTTAATAATAGAAATTGAGAACTAAGAATCAGCGAGGGTATAGAGGTGCTGTTGGTTGCGTTTGTATTAAGACTCGCTCTCGCCGAGGGGGTGCTCTGCGTTCACTTAAGGCATGGAGCATAGTGTAAATTTTTGATCATAAGAGGTAAAGCGCAAGGAGTTGGAGGTTAGGTGGGGCGGTGTTTAGGGTAATGAGGGGGTCCACCCTTCGTTTAGCGGAAACCCCGTTAGAAATTACAGTGGGGCATTAAACCCCGCCGGAATTATTTAAAATGTAATCCCGCTGTAGCGGGACTGCAGAGCAGCGGGGCAGTATTTCTAACGGGGTAAATAGGTAATGCCTTGAACGTTTTTAATGGTTGGATGATTCTTTTCAAAAAATACTTTATATTCTTCAAGAGAATGGAATGGACCGTGAACCCCAACAAGCGTTTTATAAGGTGTTCCGTAATCCATAATGTAAAGTTTCCCCTCCTTCATAAAAGAACAGACATAATGATTTGCTCCTTGTCGGATTAGGAGAACCGCTATCTTAGCTTTGTAGGATGGATCGATCCGGTTGAGAGTCTCCTTGGCAAAGATTGCCGCATCAATGTAGATTCCAGATTTAAGCTTGAAAGTTTCCTCCGGAGTTCTCGGAGGAGGTAATGTTCTTTCAAATCTTTTAAACCTCTCCATATCAAAAGAAAAATCCTTTTCCATCCATGTCTCTAAATCTTTATGGGATTTCCATCGAGAAACTGTTTCATCATAGGATCTTATGAAAATAATCCCACAGGCAAAGAGGAATAGAAACAAAATGGATAAACATTTAATTTTAAATCTTATTATTTTTATCTGATCCGTTTGAGAGTCCATTCCATGTCTCCCGATTTTCCAAAAATTGATTCCCTGTGAGTTTCACAATTTGCGTCAATAAGAGAAATAGAAAACCCTATACTTTTTAACTGAAATGCAACGAAAGATCAACCATCAGGACCTATTGCTCCCCTTCAGAGAAAGATAAACCGATGGAAAAGATTATTTTTTTGCTTTAGAATGATTAAACTAACAAATCTTCTATAAAACCCCCGGGAGGAGAATATGTCGTCTCATGAAAATCTAATTAAAATTTTTGAATATGCCCTTCAGCAGGAGGAAACAGGAAAATCCTTCTTTCAAAACTCGCTTCAGAGGATGGGAATGGGAGCAGCCATCAGCGCCTTTAAGCGATTGATCCAAGAAGAAGAGCATCACATTCTTTTTATCAAAAAAATTCTGGAGGGTCTGAAACTGGGGAACACAATTGAAACCTCCTTAGAAAAAGAGGTAATCTTGGAGCCAACCCATTATTTTGATGAGCGAGCCAAATCAGAATTCCTTCAACAATGTTTAGAGGGCTCGATGGTGCCAGAGGTAACGATTTTCAATACGGCCTGGTTGATTGAGAAAGACCTGAGTGAATTCTACGAGAAAATGTCAAAACAAACAGAAGGGAAACCCAAGGAGGCATTCCAAATGCTCTCAGCTTGGGAAAAAGAGCATGAACGGTTTTTCCGGGAGTTTCGTGATAAATTCTCTGAAACCTATTCTAAAATGCCCTGGGGAGGGTAATTATTCCCCCCGCCCTTCCCTCCCACTGGAGGCTGTGTCGCAATCGTGGCCCTGGTGGAAGAGGCAGTCGGGTTCCCTGCCTACCGGCAGGCAGGCAAAGTCTTAGAATGCGGTCTTTT
>CAZEKS010000005.1:0-18429 GCA_964512795.1 uncultured Syntrophaceae bacterium | reverse complement strand
TTGCTCTTTCACTATCTTCTCATCAATTGTAATGGGATTTTGAGATCCTGTCAGATGGTCAAAAGATCTTTAAAAACGATGGCTCTGGTGTGTGGATTCAACATTGCACTCAATTTCTTTTTAGTCTTCCATACACCACTGGGATTTAGAGGAATTGCCGCAGCCACCGCTTCAAGCGTCTTCATCGGAAGTATGATCAACCTGGTCTATGTCCGAAATATCATGGCCGGCATGAAGAATTATTCCCTAACCCTGGTGAAAAAGATGATTGATATCGGCTGGCCGATAGGTCTGCTTCAGGTATTGTGGCAGCTTGGTTCGATGGTCCTTTATTTGATTTTGAGCGCTTTGCCTGAACATCGAATTGAAACCCTGGCAGCCCTGACCGCCGGCCTTCGGATTGAATCGATCATTTATCTCCCTGTTTTCGGGTTCAACATGGCCAATGCCGTGATTGTGGGGAATCTATTGGGTGAAAAGAGACAAGAAAATGCTTTTCGGAGCGGAATCATGACAATGGCGCTGGGCGTCTGCATTGTTACGTTGATGGTCGCCATCGTGATTTTAAATGCCCGATGGATCGCTTCCTTTCTATCAAATGATGCCATCGTGATCCGGGAAAGTGTTAAATATATTTATATCAGTATGATCAGTGAGCCTTTTATGGCATGGGGAATTATTCTAGGTGGAGGGCTAAGCGGGGCAGGGGATACCCGGAGTGTGCTGATACGGGTGGCCCTGAGTGTGTGGCTGATCAGAATTCCTTTGGCCTATATTTTTGTCGTACTCTTCGGGTTTGGAGCGGTGTCTGTCTGGTGGTGTATGAATCTTTCACAATTCGCTCAGGCTCTCTTAATCTCTAAGAGGTATTTTAGCAGGGGATGGTTGGCTCGAAGTGCGGATTTCGGAATGCGGATTGCGGAATAGAAGTTACGGACACGAGACACGGAACACGCTTGCGCGCCGTAGCGCCTGCCTGCGCGAAGCCGCTCCGGCGTAGGCAGGCTTCAGCGCGCAGGCACGGACACGTTATTTTCTAATTAAATTGAGCCTTTCATATATCAGACCATATCTCACCCCATGGCAACTGATTAAGACAGAGGGACATTTAAGCTCCTCCATCGCAAGATAAAGAATCGCCCCTCCAGCCAAGATGACATCTGCCCTGGCAGCGGAAAGGCCAGGTATTTTTTTTCTCTCCTCAATGGTTTTGGATCGGTAGAGAAGAAGCTGGTTTTTCAGAGCTTCTTTCTTTAAGACGAAATGATGAATCTTTTCTGCAATGAATTCATCCAAACCCTGTTCAACAGAGGCCAAGGTTGTCGCTGTCCCGCCGACAGCCACCATTGATAATGGGTCCACGGAATGAGGGATGTCGACAAGCAATTCCCGGACTCTTCTCTCCATCTTATCCCATTCTTCTTTATGGATAGGATATGAACGGAGAAACTGTTCTGTGAAACGAACTGATCCAAGCGGGAGACTTATCCATTGACAGATCTGATTGCCTCTGCCCAGAATGAACTCCGTGCTTCCTCCCCCGACATCCACCACCAGGATAGTTTTTTTTACGTCCCTTAGGTCCTTTGCCACAGCTAAAAAGGAGAGTTGAGCCTCTTCTTCTCCGGAGATGACCTCGATGGAAAGGTTAAGTTTTTCTTTAACGAGCTTTAAAAGGACCTCTGAGTTTTTGGCTTCCCGGAGCGCGCTCGTTCCCACTGCAAATAATTTTTGGGCCTCCATCGCCTGACATCGTTCTAAATATTGAGACAGTGTTTGAAGGGCTCTATCCATTGCCTCATTCATAAGGATTTCATTTTTTTGGATACCTTCACCCAATCGAACAACAGTCTCCATTTCAAAAAGAGGGTTTACTCTTCCTCCCTCCACCTCTGCAATGAGGAGAAGGATCGTGTTTGTCCCGATGTCGATGGAGGCAACTCGCATACTGTTTACCTTTAATTTTCATCAGTTAGAAATTAGTAAACATTCGACTGTGCTAATTTTGTGCTATCCGACTGATTTAATCCCTCAACAGCATGGCGTAAGCTCTCAACATTGTGGTGAACATACCGTGATGTCATCATCAATGTCTTATGCCCCATCAAAGCCTTGATTGTGAATGCGTCCATTCCCTTTTGACTTAGCCGCGTTCCAAAAGTATGGCGCAGGTCATGGAAGTGGAAATCTTCTATCCCTGCCTTCTTGACACATTTTGAGAAAGCCCTCTCCAATGCCTGATTAAAAAGTTTGGACTTTGACAGTGGTGAATGGAATACCCAATCGCAACCAATTTGTCTAACCTTTCCTTTTTCCTTTAGGAGAGTGAATACCGTATCATTCATTGGAATCGTTCTTTTCTCACCGTTTTTTGAATCCATAACGGTAATTGTTCTCCTCGGAAAGTCAACAACCTTCCAAGATAGATTAAGGATTTCGCCCCTTCTCATGCCCGTATTCAAGGCAAACAAAGTGATCTCCTCCAACCAGGATGGAGAATGAGACAAAAGAGTATCCTCCTCTTCCTGAGTTATCCAGCGGTCCCTCTTTGTGCTCCCCTTTTCTTGTTTGATGAAAGCCACTGGATTTGATTTTAACCAAGCATACTCTTCTGAGCAGGCTAAGCTAAAAGCTCTCTTGAAGGCTGCCAGATCCCGGTTGATTGTTGCTGGTTTCATCCCTTCATTCTCTCTCTTGTCTCTAAACTGTTTCCAAAGCCTCGGGTCAATTTCAGAAAGCAAATAGTTTCCGAAAAAATCTTCCAAGACCTTAGCACTTGAGATATAAGCCTTGGACCTACAATTTTTTCGGGAATAATTGGTTAGAAGATCCATAAGCTCCCTAAAGGTCTTAGATTCACCTTGCGACTTCTCAAACCATTTCCCTTCTGCAACTTCTCCCTTCACCTTGTCCAAAATCCTTTGAGCCAACTTCCGGTCCTCTGTCTCTGTCGATTTCCGATAATGTTTTCCTCGACAACTAAAACTCATCCACCAAACCGAGCCTCTCTTAAAAAGCCCCATTTCAATCACCTTCCTTTCTGAGGCCCCTAATTCAGTTTGGTTCTCCCGTGACCGGAAGTATACACGTTACCTTTAACCTCTTCAATAGCTTTTTTTACGATGCCGTCAATATCATCCATCATACCCTTATTTGTGCTCTTCAGAATCGCTTTAACCCGTTTCTCTGCATCAAAATGATTTCGCCTATGGTTCTTCCATCCACTGATCAATATCCCCACGTTTAAAGCGCACCAGACGCCCGATTTTGTAATGAGGAATATCCCCAACTTTGGAATAAAGCGTTGCCGGTTTTATATTGAGATATGCAGAAACTTCTTTGATGGTCAAAAATGCATCATTCATCAAAAAGCACACCTTTCGATGCCTCTCTTATCCACAAAAAGGATATCACCAGAAGCTCCAACAAAACCATTGAGATCAGACACGAACTTAAAAATTTTAGGAATCTCTTGCTTCGCCAAGAATCTCCTGTCTTTTTGGGATATTCCCTTGACAACTTCGAGGAAATTCTTAATTGCCGAATCGGCACGTTCAAGAATATAGGCTTCTGTTTCAAGTCTGACATAATCGGAAGGCTTCCTTAAAATCTTTAGAACGAAATCTCGATGGTCGCTTGAAATAATATAAGGAGATCCAGAGGCATCAATACCCCCAACGAGAAACTTGGCCTGAATTGAATCTATTGGCAAATTTAACTTTTTGAAAAGTTCAACATCGGACTTTATAATATCTTGCCAAAACGCAGGAGCGCGTGGAGTGAAATATTCCTCACCCCATTGCTCAATTTCGGAAAGGTCGATGGGTTTAGATGGGTATTTATACTTCAGAACCGCACAAACCGCAGAAGTAAAGAGCAAATTTCCACACACTAAGAATGCTGTTTTATGATTTATTTCCGCAATCTTGGGTGACGCATTATTCGGCTTAGGTCCATCATTAGTAATTTGAAACGATAACCTGTCCGAAGCCAACAGCACTTCATCATCAAAACAAATTCCAACATAATAGCTCATTTCGAAATCTCCTTTCTAACAATCCCACTCCAACTATAGGTTGGGCTCTCGCTTGTATACCCTCCACTTCCACCTCCTGTTTTCGGTGGATCGGGACGGGTAAAATAACTAATGGCATAGATAGCAACCGTGATTGCCAAATTAACCAAAAATGCTGTGGATGTAACATAGCTCCAAATCGCGCCTACAACCAACGCAATCGTTGTCCAACCCACATCATGGCTGAGAATAATCTCATCATTGTCTTGAACCGGATATGTCCCCCACATATCTTTTGGGACTTCTAAATCATTAACGGAGGCTATAAAGATATCATATCCACCACGTTCGATGAGGTCTGCTAGCTCAGGATAAATCCCCGCCATTTTATCAATAGCCTCACGAATAGTAGAAGCCATTAAATGACAGGAAAGTTCTTTGCCTTCCAAAATGTTTGGCTTGTAAACAAGTTTAATCATGTTTTATATCCTTTCGTTCATTTAAAACACGGGGCCGGACCCCCAACCTGCCTAAGAGCCAGAGGCCCACAACCTGGAGAGGAAGTTGTGCCCCGTGTATACCAAAACCCCATAATGAGAGTTAGGTTCAGATCCCGAATCGCCAACCACCACGCTTATTATTACGCCACCCACCATGCCTACCACCACACCAACCAAAAAGGAACACCGCACTTAAAATCAATAAACCCAAAATCATCTCTCCACCCCCATAAGCCTTTTGACAAGCTTCATTTTCTTTCTCAGATTCGCCCTCCTCTTTCTCCGCCTACGTTGGGAATAACTCTCGAAGAAAATACGGTGCTGTAAATCCTTTACCACATCCCGCTGAAAATTTGCCCTCAACTTCCGAAGTGCCCGCTCAATATCGCTTCCAACAAAAATTTCCTGCATCATCTCTCTCACAAATCCCACTTTGCCTGGGCAACAGCATCTCGAATTTTCTGATCAACTTCCAAGAAATCCGGATCACTATTTCTCTCAGCAAAGCGGTCAATAAATTTCGGCTGGTCCCAGTCTTCATTTTTTCGTTGTGGTGGTCTCGGCCGTACCTCACCCAAATTGTAGGTCTTCAGGAAAATACCGATCCAATGAGCTAACCACCCCCTAAAAGATTCAAACATTGTGTTACCTCCGATCGTGTAAGTTGTTGATTGCTGGTGAAGCCAATTGTATTGCCTCACACTAAAAGTCTTAGTACAGCGCATCCTAAGAATCAAAATTCAGCCTTAAAATCATCGAGTTTTAAAAAACTCTGGATCCTTTGGTCCCTCAACTAATTCTCCCTCGACGATTTTGAGATGGGAAAAAAATCTACGCCTTCTACTACTATCGATTTTTAATTTCCCGGTCCCTTGTCGTGCGGGGAGGGGTGGCGCCATGTGTTCTGTTGAAATTCCTTGTTTCAAAAGTTTTGTTCTGATTTGATTCATATTATCATCCCAACGTTTGAGTCTTTCTTTTGCAGAGTAATATGCGCTGTATAAAATACCCAAATTCTTCTTTACGGTATCCAAATTTTTCTCTATGTTATCCAAAACCTGTTTGTGGCGATCAAAATTAATCATTGACAAACCTCCGTTAATTCAATTTTGGGGAAATCCAGTACCACTTGGCTTCACGGTAGGCATAAACGATGAAACCGTGTTCCATATGTTTCGGACACCAGAAATAATATCGGAATTGATTGGCCGCCGATTTGGGCACACAGCCGCAAGGTGCCTTAGCCTCAGTGGTAAATGGCCTCCCCAAAGTCCAAATACCCCCATCAGGGGCAACAAATTTTGTAATCTCGATCTTGTTAATTGCCGTGGAATACCGCCAGGTTTCAGAACCCAAAATTTCAATGATCCGATCAAACGTTTTAGTCTTCATTATCTTCTTCCTCCTTCTGAAATTCAAATTCAGCAGTCCCAGGGTTACCAAAAACTATGGTTCCTCCATCTTTCGTTTCGCATTTTATGGGTAAAAACCTTTCCTTATATTCCGCCTGCCATTGAATACGCTGATTCTTTAATGCCCGAACATTTTCATTAAAAATTGCTTCGTCACCGGACTGGGCAGAATCCATAACAGCTCTCCCAAGTTCCATGTGCTTTTTATTCATTTCTGGATTTTCGATAACCCATTTCGATACATCCCCAAACCACACCCCCACAACCAAACTTCCTCTTTCTTCAAGATCAACTTTTTGCATTGTCATTCTCCTTCACTTAGTTTTATCAAAAATTGCAACCACCAAAAGTTCAGCCGTCCCGATCTGAACAAACTCGACATTGCAAAGGCCATAACCTCTTTCACCGTTCAACTTTTCCTCGAGCTCCGTCTTTACCTTCTCAAAATTAGTTTGCAAAATATTCCATCGGAACACCCTAACCTTCGTTTCCATTGCTCCGCCACTTTTCCAGAATCGCAGAATAAATTTCAGCTTTTAACTCCTCCGACAAAATGTGGACTATCGCTCTTCCCAAAAATCTCCCCAAAACTTTGCTATAAAACCGCTCACGTGGCAGAGCACAAAAAGGTTCAGAATTCGTTTGAAGGATTCGAATAGACCGAATCCTTACCAAGCCGATCCTTACCTCAGCAAAACCTTTCAGGTCTGAGTACTCTTCATCGTTGACTTTAACTATTTTGATTACTTCAAAATCACTCATCACGCTTTCCTTTCTGGCCCAATAAGATCAAGGTCGAACCTACTTACGTAAAGATTGGTATTTTCCTAAATCCACCTTCTCCAATAAATCCACAAGGTACTGTCTGACTTCGTCATCCAATTTTTCCTCTCTTAACTTAGTGACTATCCACGCAATTAGGGGATGCCCGCCCATTCCTCTCCGATTGCTGAAGACAGTTTCATCCAGAATGGAAGTGACGCAGGGAACAAGAAGGAATCCAACCTTCTTCTCAAGGTCATCCATCTTCTCCGCCAATTGTTCGACAGCAGGTTTTTCATTATCTTTTAAAAAACTCATGCTTAATACCTCCATAAAGTTTTTTTGAATACCCTTTCTTAATCACCGCCAAAGTTATGGTACAACTTACGCGCCGCCTCATCCTGACTTATAAATTCCTCGAAAGCTTTTTGCGCAACATCAATATTTTCTTCCTTGAATAATCTTTCGACCTCATTCGATAAGAATGTCAATCCCGTAGCTATCCCTGGATGACGCTCATAGACCCACTTGATAATCCGGGGATCCCGCACATGGAGGTAAAGAAAATACTTCTTTTCTAACCGTTCCAGCCTTGTTTTTTTCTCATCATCCATTATTCATCATCTCCTTCCACAAAATTTCCAAACCTGGTTTTGGGACCATCCCAATAAATTTTAATTTTCCCAGTTGGTCCCCATCTATTTTTTGCAAGAATTAAAAGCTTGACATTCTCCCCTCGATAATCTTCATCGCCTTTCTTTGGCTGATGGAGAAATAAAATTTCATCACCAGCGTATTCAAGGTCACCACTTTCTTTTAAATCGGATAGAGTCGGAAGAGAACCCTCACCCCTGTGGTCAATTCCACGGGACAACTGTGAGATAACGACAACGGCAATCTCCAATTCCTTACCAATTTCTTTTATTCGCCTGACAATATGAGAAACTTCCAAATGCCGCGATCGGAAGTCTTCCCTTTCCCGCATTAGTTGAAGATAGTCCAAAAGAATTACCTGAACCCCTTGCTTGTTTTTCATCGCCTTGCAGATTTGTTTAAATTCCAAGGTAGAAAGGGCAGGGGGATCACTTATAAATATATTTTCAGGTAGAATATTAAAGGAATTTTCAATCCTCGATCTAATCTCCCCCCCTGTCATCTCAAGGGAGACGATGCCGACTGGCCTTTCTTTGCTGATGTGGTAAGTTATCTGTAACCCAAGAGAGGTTTTGCCCAAAGAGGTCTTCCCAGAAATTATCATTAAATGGTTAAGTCCAAAGGCTATATTTCTGTCCAGATCGGTAACACCTATCTTGATTTGAAGCGCGGGGTCTTCCGAAAGAATAGGAATTTGATTCAGCGGGCTGTAAAGAAGTGTTTCAGGCCTACTCAGGTTTTTTAGATCCTCAAGAATAGCCTCTATACCTACCAGATCAAAATCCTCGTTGCTTATTAGCTCTCTAATTTTTCTCTTCCGACTGCCTTCGGCAATCAACCTGGCCCAATAATCGAAGGTTTCCATGGTAGGAATATCATCTTTAAGATATTTCGCAATTTCTACTTCATCCTTTTTTAGAAAGGAGGAGATAACTGAAAAGTCAAGCGGCATATCCCCTCTATTATGAATCTCTTCGGCGACAGAAAAAATTCTTTTGCAAGTGGAGTTGAGGAAATCATTCGAGGATATCCATTTCCTCGCTCGATCAATATTCTCAATCGGGTTCAACAGGATTCCGCCTATTATCCATTCTTCGGCTTCCTGATAGTTTTTCTTCATGGTCTGCCTCCTCCTGTAAGATCCTTATACTCGACCCGTGGCATCTCCCTCGATGATACTTTTCCTTTTTGGGGAGAAACCATTTCTGCCTCCAGCCTGTCAAACTGTTTTCTCAGCTTCAAAGCCGATAAGACGTTCTTCCACCAGAAGGCATCCCCCTGACACCACCGTATCACCGCCTCAATTCGCTGCGGTGTCCGGCCATCCCTCCTCATCATCAAGTCAAACTCTTTTGCCCAACCCTGTAGATTAGGTTCTTTAATGGAAAGTTTGTTTTTTTTAATTTCCTCTAAGAGCAGAGAGGCGAGTCGAAGCTCAATCGAGCCTTCGACGTATCTTTCTTTCTTTAATACTTTCTTTTGTGGTAACCTTTTTGGGTAATAGTTTGGGCTTTTTATTACCTTTTTGGGTAACGTTACCTTTTTGGGTAACGGAACCCATTTTAAATAGTCCTTTTGAAATTGATAGGTTTTAGTAAAACCCTTACCTTTTTGGGTAATAAGATTTATGAAAAGTAGCTTCCTTATTGCTTTACATACGGCTACTTTCCCCAACCCGGTGGCAAGAACAAATTGAGACAGTGAGATATCGTCTGTCTTTTTGTGATAGCCGTAAGTTTTCCTGATAATGAAAATTAGGACCTGCATCGCCTCACCAGGTATTCTGATGTGCGAGAGTGCGTCCAGAGTTTCATTAGCAATTTGGGCGAATCCGTCCCCAGCTTGGGGGCTTGCTCGGAACTCTACACCGAAGAAGATTATTCCTAAGAGGTTAAGAAACTTCTCTCCCTCCTCCCGCGTTGGGAATTCACCATGGTCATCGATTTCTTGTAGGAGACTTAAGAAATTTTTCTTAGACGAGGCATTTCCGAAAGGTAGATTGGGAGCGAGAATATTTGCCATGGCAGGATCAACTTCAGATCCTGCATGCTGCGCCTTTTTCAGAACTCGCCTTAAAATCTTTTTTAGAGATCTATCGCTTGAATTTGCCATTTTTCATTATCTTCAACCATATAAGGACGAAAACATCGATTTTGGGTGGGGTGGTGTTTAACCCCTAAAGATCATTTACTTTTTGGGGACATATTTTTTAAGTTTCTTGAGTGCATTTTTATAATGCTCTTTGAGCGTGTGCTCGCTTTTGCCTTGTTCGCTTGCGATTCGCCGGAGGACCCCGGACATCGAAATCTTTTCTTCATCGGCCTCCCGGATATTATCGATTAGTTCACGTTCCTTCTCTGTGAGGGGAATATCACCAAGGCGCCGATCCAGAAGATTGGACAAGTTCGCTTCGATGGTGGGCGTAAATGTCGTGACCCTATGCGTAGAACGTTTACTGTCAAGGGGGTCTCGGAAAAAACTCTCAGGTAATTCGCTCATCGGGATCAAATCGTTTCGAAATGCCCAAACACCCACTGATGCCTTGCAAGATGGACATTCGATGGAACCAGATTTTTTTCCTTTAAGGATTTTCCCGAAGTCATAGCCACAGAACGGGCATGTTATATTATTACGATAGACGATCTTCTCCCGGTCTGATAGGGCGTGTTTGCGTTCTCCAAGGAGGGTCGCATTTAAATAGTGTTCAAAATGCCCCCCAACAAATCGTCGTTTAAATTTGCCCAAAATCCTGTAAAAAGTTTCAAAAATGGGACCAATGTGGTCCTCAATTCCCTCACTAAAGGCCCTTGCTAATTTCTGAGCATGGACCTCCAAGGTTCTTAAGAAAAAGTTCTTCAGTATACCCTCATCCATTCGGTGGAGATGAGCAAACAGGCCATGCTCGGAGAGATAGTTCCGTTCCATAACCAAGCCATCAGCCGAGTACTTTTCGTATTGGGGAGGGAAGCTTTGAATAAAATTGATGCAACGATCACATGCAGATGGGGTCTTATTATCCTGATTAGAACCTAAGAATTCCTTAATGGCACCCTTACTTAAATTTCCACTCTTCAAGCCCTCCCTAATGGCTTCATCAAATACCTTGCATGTGATAATCAACTCCTTGGCATCACTGAGAGCCTTCTCAAAATCGGTTACAAGGCCATCCAATTCTACTTTAGCCAGAGATTCCCTAAACCTCCTCTCTAACCAGCATTCCAACCAAATAATCGAGATTGCGTGACTGTTACTTCCCAAACGGCCACAAATAGCAATCCATTCTTCTCGGGAGAAGAGTTTGGTGATAGGCCCATCGATGAAATGCATCCAGATGGTCGAGTGATCACGGACAAAAAGTAAAAGGAAGCGAACCACCAATTCATCGGCCAAGGTCTGCAACGCCCTGGGTGTGCCATGGAGCACATTGACTTTGAGATTCTTTAAAAACCGTTCGTAGATGGTGTGGAATGGTCGGGTCTGTTCTGTGAGATAATTGAGGACAAGTAATTCAGGAATGGTTGGAATTCTCAGTTTATCATTCATCTCATCTTTTCTCCTTCTTTAGTAAGTGAGTCCCTTTAAATTTCGGTGCATTTCAATGAAACTCAAGGGATCAACCCGAGCTGTCCTGTTAAAGAAGCTAAGGATATCCACTTCAATTTTTTGAGAGGCTTCAAAGATAAACGTGGAGCGGTGACCATTAGCTTTCGGTATGGCAATCATCTTGTGGCCCAGGACACTCAAGAAGGCGGCCAATGCCAGGTCGGTAATTTCTCTTGAGTGGTTCATTTCTCTCACTTCCTTTCAACCAATAAAAAAACCCGCTTAGCAATAGGACAGCGGTCCTACTTCCTAAGCGGGTTGGTTAGTCCCGTACTCTACTCTAAACACTCAAGTCTTTTCAGACTGAGAAGCCTTCGTAGCACTTCCTTGAGTTAGAGCTTATTATTCTCTATATCATGAGATCCGTTTTCCGTCAAGGAAATTATTTAGCAGATTCATCGCGCTTTTGGCATGCGCAGTCCCCACGCGTGCCAATCACGGGTGCCGTTATTTAACCGATCCTTAAACGTTCTTAAGTCCCTTAAATTCCGAGGGGGTGGAAATAGTATCGGGAAAAAAACTTCACAAAAGTTTTGATTTGATATATATTTCAAGCCAGATTTATGGCAATACGGGTCAAAGAATATCGATGAGAAAGGAGAAGATTATGGCAAGAGTATGGGGGACTAAGACAGATGGATCCACGTTCGACGAAGCCACAATTGAAGTTGTTTGGAAAAATGCCAAAGAAGAGCTACGATATACCACAATTAAGAGGGATTTTTGCGGTGCGTTGATTCAGCGTGAAAAATATGGCAAAACGGAAAATTTGGGATGGGAAATTGATCACATTAAACCTATATCAAAGGGAGGAACAGATGATCTCTCCAACCTACAACCACTTCAATGGGAGAACAATAGACATAAGGCTGATAACTGGCCTGATTGGGAATGCAAAATCAAATAGCGGAAAATAGCACCCTGAAGGTATCATCGAAAAAAACCTTCAATCATTTTACGAGCGATAAACGCTTCGGGGTAGATAAAATTTACTATTAGTAAGCGGTCTATTTGAGCCTCCCCGGTTCGGGGAAGCCAAGATAATGAGGGGGTTTAAACCGAGGATTGTTTATGGGATGGCTGGGGTGGTCTCATGTTTGTCTTCTTCATTCCTTGTTTCATCAATCCGTGCCCGGGACATCCAAAAGTTCTCATAAACCTTACCTCAACACAGGTAGGCATACTCTCAAATAGCAATGAGACGGCGCACACAAGCCCATATTGGCATAAAATGCAGATTTCTTCAGTTACTACAGTCATCTTTTTCATTTGAACCTCCTTTTTTCTAAGAGTTAGATTCTATTTTAAAAGAGAACACCCCAGTAAACCAATATCACCCCCTTTCCCGTTCATAAAACACTTCTTAGTTGAACACCGCTTTCTCATTTCCGCATGTAGAATTATCAAGGGCTGCAGGGGAGTATTTTGATAGGGTTTTATGAACAAGACCAATACTCACGTTTAGCTCTTTTGCCATGGCACGCAGAGTCAGACCCCGCTTCCCTCTCATTTCATTGAGTTTCACGGGATCCAAATCAACTTCGGGTCTCCCTAATTTCTTTCCCTTGGCCTTGGCATGGTTAAGACCCGCTATCACGCGCTCCTTAACCATGTTTCTCTCGAACTCGGCAAATGCGCCCAAGAGTTGAAACATGAGGCGTCCTGTTGACGTTGTAAGGTCGAGATTCTCATTGTAGGATACAAACCCTACGCCCAGGCCTTGAAGTTCGTCTAAAGTCAAAATAAGGTGTTTGAGTGACCTTCCCAGCCTATCCAGTCGCCAGCAAACAATGAGATCGATTTTCCTTTTCCTTGCATCTTCCATTAGCCTATCAAGTTCCGGTCTCCGATCCTTAGCCCCACTCTGTCCCTTATCCACATACTCACTGATTACACTCCACCCCCGGGCCTGTGCATAAGACCGGAGATCCCGAAGCTGGACCTCTGTATCTTGTCCCTTATCCAAGGTGCTAACCCTTGCGTAAAGGCCAACTTTCATTTTGCCTCACTTCCTTTCTTGGCCTTTTTTAGATACTCCTCAAGAGCTTCATTCACGATCGTCTTTAAATCGCTCTTTTCCTTGACGGCCAGAATCTTCGCTTTTTCCCAAAGGTCGTCTCTAATATCGATGCTGGTGATCATATTTTTATATCCTCAGATGTTTATATAAAGATACAAAATTAAAATAGAGTTGTCAAGAAAAAAATGCATTTGGAAAGAAGCCATAGAAGATACACCAATACCAGATCAAAAAACCGATCTACTTGAAATTGCTAGGATGGAATCCCGGGAACAGAAGGAGATGGCTCAGGACAGAGGTCTTAAACGCCGAGATCTCTGACGGAGAGCAGCAGCTTTCTCGCCAAACAATACTGCGATTTCATTGTAAGTGAACTTGTGCTCTCTAAGTGCTTTAAGAGCTTCGTCTGTCAACACTCCATTCTTAAGGGCCTCTTCGATTTCTGATTTATCGTAATGATTGTAGAGGTCATTGAGCATCTCCTCATGCGTGAAGTCTCGGGGGAGGTTATTGCAACTTTTATAAAAATATTGGAGTTTCTCCATAACATCTATTCTCATACTCCCTTTATCCATGTCACACTCCTTTCAAGAATTTCGGCTATCTGGACTGCTTTTGTCACATTTTCGGGTTTAAAAACCTTCAATTTTCTTTAAAAAGTATAACTTTTTGATAATTTGCGTTTTGCCATATTTTCTATTTAAAAAATCAATAGCTTAAAATCAAATAATGAATGGTCTTACATGAAAAAATAAAAGAGAGGACAGCCTAAGACCCGACCTTATTTATCTGCCAAGATTGAAACGGGTGGGGCGGCCTCCTCTCCGGCTCTTTTTGCACATTATAGGGCATAATATGCATCACGGGTATCAAAATTCTTCAATAATATTAACATGTTTTACATATTGTTCATTATCAGACGTGTTTTTAGCTATATCTCATACCAATTCTATGGGAATTCTTCTTTTACCTCCCCTTCCTTGTCTTCTTGTGAACAGCATGCACAAGGCCCTCATAGAGTATGGAGTAGGCCGACCCATGATTGGCGCCCGGGGGGAAGAGTCTTTCTCTATTAGCATTCCCAAGATGTAACTCCTTGTAAATCTCCTTCCGACGTTTGAGATATTCTGCATACTCAGCTTTGGTTACGACTGCATTGTCGAAAAGATAAAAGATTTAATGTTCAAATATAGTAATCAATTTATCATTTAAGAACGTGAGTTTCTTCTGGGGACGACGTAATGATGGGCCATATTGCCATATCTCCATTACCCCCTGGGACGATGTATATCGACTGGACATAATGATCGGAAATTCATCAAAGCTAATAAATTCTGGAACAAATTCATTCTTGTGCATACCTATTCGGGGATTATCAATATTTTTTTTATAATAAGCCCTGGGATGATCTATAACAGGTACTCGATAGTCATTTTCAACCCATTCTTTTACCCATTCCGATGGTTCCGATTTTTCCAAACTAAGTCTCTGAGGATTTGAGTCTTGGCAGGCACAGAATATTAAAACCAGAATAATCAAGGCAATCATGATTAATAGTTTTTGATGTTTCATGGTCTTTTCTCCTTTTTTAATATAGGTTTTCCCATCCAACAACAATGCCATTTAAGTTGTTGCCTTTGAGCAAGACCACAGCTGATCAGAAGTAGAAATAAGAGCGAAGCTGCCCACCATTTCATAATATCACCCCCCTTGAGATGATTTCACCATACAACTTTCTCCAATTAAAGCAAAACACGTTTTTTTGAATAGGTGAAACACTGTGTCAAAATCGTGTCAGAATCAATCTAAAAGATCGTAATAGATAGAGTAGATCGTAATGGACTGAAGACTCTCTAACCCTTTATTTTCAAGCCTTAACGGGAGAACCAAGCCAGAATCAAGGGATTAGAAAAAGTGTCCGTTTTCGAATGTCGATGGAGGCAACTCGCATACTGTTTACCTTATTCAAACATAACTGGTTATGGTTATTTTGTCACCCGTCCATCTCGCCGCGGAAAAAGAATAAAAGGGGCTATCATTTTGTTTAGAACAAGAGATCATGTTTTAGATTTGACCAGTCTCATTAAAAAAAGTAAGATAGTTGAAGGTAAACACGGAGGACAAAAAGATGGAAAAAGAGGAAAAGAAGAATGACCCGGAAGGGCTTGTGGTAGGGGTGAACCGACTCGTTGATTTGGTTGCTTACCAAACGGGATCGGTGGTAAGCCGAACCATCATCGATAAAAAGACAGGGACGGTCACTCTCTTCTCTTTTGACGAGGGACAGGGATTGAGCGAACATACTGCACCGTTTGATGCACTGGTTTGCCTTCTCGATGGGGAAGCCGAAATTTCCATCTCCGGCAACCCTTTCCATTTAAGAGGAGGTGAAATGATTATCATGCCAGCCGGCCGGCCCCATGCCTTAAAGGCGGCAAAAAGATTCAAGATGCTTATAACCATGATACGCTCTTAATGTTGGAAGTGTTCTTGTGGCTATCGATCCGAAGATCATTAGGACAAAAACCAGATCTACTGGATGTAATGGGCGCCTTTGCTGGTTCTATTGTCAAAGGCTGCGTTGGCAACGATGAGAGCGGTCTGGATGCCGCTTCTCAGATTGAGAACCAATGGGGTAAGATGGGCTTTTCTATAAAAATCGTCTATCCTATTCTTCAAATAGCGAAGATCAGCAGTTCCCCTTTCTAATCTTTTTAAGGTTCTTATAATCCCTACATAATTCCACATCGTTGATTTAATGCTTAGCCAGTCCTGTTGAATGAGAGCAGGGTCCACCTCTTCTTCTTTTTCAGGAAACTGCCATGAAGGAATTTCAGATTCTTTGTACGGTTTCTCACCCTCAAAGTGAGCGGCGATATGTTTGGCCGCCCGAACTCCCCACACCAGTCCTTCAAGCATGGAGGTGGAGGCCAGTCTATTCGCTCCATGGATGCCTGTTGCTGAAACTTCACCCGCCGCATATAGATTCTTCAGGGATGTTCTTCCCCAGATATCTACATGAACTCCGCCGCAGCTATAATGCGCAGCAGGTACCACAGGGATCGGGCCCTTCAGAATATCGATATCCAGAGACAAGCATTTTTCATAAATCGCAGGGAAACGTTTTTTAATATCTATCTTGGAATAAGATGCAATATTGAGATAGACGTAGGAGTCGCCCCTCCCGAGCATCTCCTCATAGATAGCTCGTGAGACCACGTCCCTCGGAGCCAGGTCACCCAGAGGGGAATATTTTTTCATAAAGGGGACATTGTCCTTTGTCTCTAATTTTGCTCCCTCGCCCCTCATGGCCTCTGAAATAAGAAAACCATCGGCATCCTTATGGAATAAAGAGGTAGGATGAAACTGGATATACTCCATATTAATCAGTCTTGCTCCGGCTCTGTACCCCATCGCGAAGCCATCCCCGGTGGCACAGAGAGGGTTGGTGGTATGAAGATAAATCCTGCCGAGTCCTCCGGATGCGAGGACGGTATAAGATGAAAATATCATCTCAACCTTCTCATCCACATTATTGAGCACATAGGCTCCGATGCATTGGGGCTCTCTGTAGAGGGAGAGGGGATTGGTGGAATGGTGGGGGATGGTAAGAAGGTCAATGGCGGTATAGTTGGCCAGGAACCGGATCTGCTTGATGCTTTTTGCCTTTTTTATGAGGTGTTCCTCAATGACCCTGCCTGTTGTATCCATACAGTAAAGGATTCTACGTCTCGAATGGCTTGCCTCCTTGGCGTATTCCAGTTCTCCGTTTTCAGATCCTGAAAAAGGGACCCCAACCTTTTTTATCAAAAAATCTTCCACGAGAGAGGGGCCTTCCGTGGCAAGAATGGTGACGGCTTCGAGGTTCGAAATCCCATCGCCTGCTTCCATGATATCCTCGATAAGAAGTTTAGGAGAATCATCTTCTCCCCGACAAACGATTCCTCCCTGAGCATAATGGGTGTTGGATTCTTCCAGAGACGCCTCTTTGTTGATCAGGATGACATTGAGCCCCAGCTCGGAAGCAGTTATCGCTGCCGAAAGCCCGGCGATTCCTGATCCGATGATGAGCACATCACAATAATGTTTTTTATCGCTTTTCATTTCACACAATCTTCAGCATCCTCTTCAATGCCGTTCTCGCATCTTCTACGATACCATCTTCCACGGTCACCCGGCCATAAAGTTTTCCTTCCGTCAATCCTTCCAGAACAAAGAGCAGCTTTTGCGGGGTGACTTTTTCCATTTCGCTACAGGCCGATTTCTTAAGGGGGATGATGAATTTATCAGGATTTTGTTTCTTTATTCTATTCACAAAATTCAACTCCGTGCCAATCGCCCACTTTGAGCCTGGCTTTGATTTCTCAACAGTATTTTTAATAAAACTTGTTGAACCTACAAAATCGGATAGCGCCACCACTTCCGGTGAACATTCAGGGTGGACAATCAGTTTTATCCCATCATATTTCTTTCTTTTTTCCTTAATATCCGATGGAAGAAATTTCGTGTGGACGTAACAATACCCCTTCCATAAAAACACCTTCGCTTCTTTTAAAAGGTCAGGACTTACACCTATTGCTCCAACTTCAGGGTTCCACAGGAACGTCTCATGATCCGTTATGCCAAGCGAATGAGAGGTATTCCGTCCCAGATTCTCATCCGGGAAAAAGAAGACAGACGCCCCCCTGGAAAAGACATATTCAAAGACCTGTTTGGCATTGGCAGATGTGCACACCGTTCCTTCATTCCTTCCGCAAAATGCTTTCAGGTTGGCGTTCGAGTTGACATACACAACAGGGAGTATTCTTTTATTTACCCCGTTAGAAATAATGCCCTGCTGCTCTGCAGCGGGGTTGGGTTTTATAATAATTCCGGCGGGGTTTAATGCCCCGCTCGGTTTCGAGTCGCAACGGCTGGAATTTCTAACGGGGTTTATTTTTTTTAGCTCGGTCCAGGCTGCCTCTGCCTGTTCACTCCCTGTCATATCTGCTAAAGGACATCGGGCAAGGGGTTCAGGATGGAAAACTTCCTGTTCTGGGGAGCAGAGGATTCTTGCCATTTCAGCCATGAAAGAGACACCGCAGAATACAATGTAGGGTGCCGCCCTTTGTTTCGATGCCTGTTCAGCGAGTTGAAGAGAATCTCCTACAAAATCAGCAAACCTTACAATATCATCATGCTGATAGAAATGCGCAAGAATGATTAAATCTTTTCCCAGTCTATTCTTGGCCTGTTCGATCCTTTTAAGGATATCTTTTCTTTTAATGGGAGGTTTTTCAGCGTCCATCTCTTCATCTCTCCTGGAGCAAAGTCATATCCAGTGATTTAAATGAATGGGTGATTGCTCCTACCGAGATGAAATCAACCCCTGTTTTTGCAACCTTCTTTGCCTTTTCAATCGTCATGTTCCCCGAAACTTCGAGAGGAATCCTTTTATGAACAAGCAAGACAGCCTGTTTTATA
>CAZEKS010000004.1:2564-18829 GCA_964512795.1 uncultured Syntrophaceae bacterium | reverse complement strand
GTTAGAGAAATTGCTGGAAAAGTGGTGAAACCACGTGCCAAGGAGATTGAGGAGAGCGATGAATTTCCCTTGGATACGATGAACAAGCTCTTCAATGAATGGTTGTTTGAAAAGCGGAAATCTTGAAAGGACGATGAGGGATGCCAAGATCACCCAGATCTATGAAGGAACCAATCAGATTCAGCGATTTGTGGTGGCCGAGCAACTGATCAAAGAATTTTTAGAAAAATACGGAATGGGTAGGGATTGGTCTGAATTTCTTTAAATTTCAGGGGCTCCTTTCAAGAGTTGATCAAACCAAAGGACTTGAGTTTGGTTAGGTTCTTCTCCTTTCTCTGAGCGATCTTCCGAAAAATCCTTGCCACTTCGGGAAGAGGGACTTTCTCCGATACATCATGAAAAAATTTCTGCTCTTTCTCCTCAAGGGTTAAAGCCATCTTGAGTAGATCAGCATCTTTCGCATGGTCCGATACCTTCACATCCATTTCATAATCCCCTCGATGAAGTCCAGCGATGGGTTCGAGGATCATTTCCGTCACATTCTCACGGCGTGTCTGTTCCATGAGCTTATAATTTTTCTCCTCTTCTTCCAACAAAGCTTGTAAGGTCTCTTTGAGGACAGGATCTTTGGCCTTCTGAACTGCGGCTTTATAAATATCCAATGCGCCTCCAACCATTTCCGAGGCAAATCCCATAATAGCGCCGAAGGTGCTAAGGGACATCTTCACCTCCTCTCAAATATTTATAACCAGCGTTGGATCACAACCTTTGTATCCGTAAAGAACTGGAAGACCTCTCTTCCGTGGCCTTTAATATCTCCGAAAAAGGAACCTTTGGCTCCACCGAAGGGGAAGAAGGCCATGGGTGCAGCAATACCGATGTTGATCCCCATCATACTGGCCACCGCCCGGTATTTGAACTCCCGAACGGTCTTGCCACTCGATGTATAGAGGCAAGCGGCATTCCCATATTCGCTATTCTCGATCAGTTTGAGGCCTTCATCCAAATTCTTGACATGAATGAGGGAGACGACAGGTCCGAAGATTTCCTCTTTGGCAATGGTCATATCCGGATGAACCTCATCGAAAACAGTGGGGCCGATGTAAAAGCCGTTTGGATGCCCATCCACCTTAATATTCCGTCCATCCAATATAAGCTTTGCCCCTTCCTGGATTCCCTTCTCAATATACCCCAAGACCCTTTCCTTATGCTTCTTCGAGACTACAGGCCCCATCTGCACCCCTTCCTCGAGACCGTTGCCCACTTTGAGGGCTTTGGCAGCTGCAACAAATTTTTCCTTCAGTTCCTTATAAACATCCCCTACTGCCACCAGCACAGCACCAGAAAGACACCGCTCTCCAGCACATCCGTAGAAGGAAGTGATCATGGAAGGCATCCCTTTCTCCAAGTCTGCATCCGGCATGACTAAAAGAAAGTTCTTCGCCCCACCCAAAGCCTGAACTCGCTTCCCCGTCTCTCCACAAGCCTTGTAAACATAACGGGCCGTGGCACTCTGGCCCACAAAAGAGATCCCCTTAATATCGGGATGATGAAGCATCCCATTGACTGCATCCCTTGCCCCATGAACCATATTGATCACACCTTCTGGGAATCCACACTCATCGATGACCTCGAAGATCCGGGTTTGAGTCATCGGCACCTGTTCCGATGGCTTTACAATATAAGTGTTTCCACACACAACAGCATAGGGCATAAACCACCAGGGCACCATCGCTGGAAAATTGAAAGGAGCGATCACTCCAAACACCCCAATGGGTTGGCGCTCCGCCGTGCAGTCAATTCCCTGGGCAATATCCTCCAAATTATATCCAGTCATTAATGTGGTGACCCCTGTCGCATGCTCCACATTCTCAATCATCCGTCGCACCTCACCTCTTGACTCATCCAGGGTCTTGCCTTCTTCGGTGACCAAGGTTCTGGAAATATCTTCAAACGCATTTTCAAAGAGATTTTTGAGTTTGAAGAAGTACCTGGCACGGGTTAACGGGGGCGTGCATCTCCATTCCCAGTAAGCTGCCTTCGCCGCCTGAACCGCCTTGTCGACATCGGCTGCCGTTGAGAAAGGGACCTCCCCAATCTTCTCTCCAGTGGCAGGGCACCACACATCTCCATATTCTTTCGTATCAGAATCGACCCATTCTCCACCAATGTAATTTTTCACCCTTTTCATCTCCATTCTCTGCCTACTTTCTCCTCATTCTTTAAAAATTAACTAAATAAATTGCGATAGTCAAACTGCATGGTCGAGATGTTGAGCTGGATCAAACTCCATAGAAACTAGTATATATCTGGATAGGGCTTGAACAGATCGGTCATATACCAAAGATAGTCCATATCCCTGCATTCCAAGTCAGTGGCCAGGAGTTTCCGCTCCACCTCTTTGAGGACCAGGATCTCTTGAAACATATCGGGCATGTCATAACAGTACCGGCCAAGCTTATACACAGACCAAAGGTGAGCTCTGTAATTCATCACTTGAGGAGTGCTTTCGTTGGTCGAGATTAGATTTTATCGTTTCAAAGGGACTTAGCGTCCGCCGAGATAATCTTTTGAAAATTCGGCTCCAACGGTGTACCTCAGCTTTCCCACCGGAACCATTTGATAGACGTTCACCTTTAACCCCGGACAACAGGCCATGAGCATATAGGCGTCCCTTTTCTCGAAACTGTAGTCCTCCACTAACCAATCCATCAACCAGAGTATAGCCTGTTCCACAGCACTCTCAAGGGGTTTGTCGCAGTGGAGCTGAATGATTGAATCCTGTTTTTCCAGCCTCACCCAAGGGATCGTTTTCCCTTTTATCACATCACAACTCAAGGTCACTGTAGCATGGGTATCGTCGTGTGCACCATGGAATTCGGTGTCACCCTGACTGGCAGCTACATCCCCCACAAAAAGCAGGCCCCCCTTATGAAACGAAGTGAGCATTGCCCTCGTTCCCTTGCACATATCCCGAACGTCCATGTTTCCGCCCCACGGTCCTTGTGCAACGATGGCTGCCTCTTCTTCCCATTCTGGGGCACAGGCGATCGTCCCAATCATGGGTCTTATATTCCATTGAAGCTTTTTGTCCCATACCACCTTTCCCCTAGCGAAGGTTCCATCAGGACCGGGTACATGGCGGATAATCTTAGTGAAGGGACCTCTCCCCTCCGACCACGAGTATGAATCCTTTAATGGACCCACCCCTGGCATGATACAAGAGACGCCTTGCTCCCCGGGCTCTATGTCTTCTATATTGACAACAAGGATATCACCTTTCTCAACGCCATTCACGTAAATGGGACCAGCTACCGGGTTCATCCCAACGGGATTCATCCTCAACGGCGGAATATGCTCTGGCGAGAATTGGTCTTCCGGTCTCTTTATGTAGCCACTAAATGCATCCTCGGTCTCGACTATGAATCTTTCGTTTAAATCTACTCTGAGGATCGGTGCTATTTTTCCACTCAACAAGTACCCTTTCGCATCAGATCTCTGTATCTTTTTCATTTCAATTTAACTATTTCAAAGTCCTCAATTGTCATTTATTGATCGTTTTCAGAAATTTCTTCGGGTATTCGGCACCAACGGTGTAATTGATCCAGCCAACCCGTACCATCTGGTAGACATTTACCCTAAAATCGGGATCTGTGGTTATCCTGAGATAAGCCTCCCTACAGGTAATAGCATATTCGGAGATCAACCATTCAATCAAATAGGTGATTGCTGTCTTGACAGCATCCTCGAGCGGTTTTGTCGCATATAGAGCGATAATCGACTCCTCCTTTTCAATTCGGGGATAGGGGATCTGCTTGTTCTTGACCACATGGCAAGAAAGGACAACATTCGCTTTTGTCTCGTTCGCCACACCGCTGAGTTCTGTGTCTCCCTGGGTACCATGTACATCGCCGACAAAAAGCAATCCCCCTTCGTGATAGCAGTTCAAATACAACGTAGATCCCTCTTTGATATCCCTGCAGTCCCAGTTTCCGCCCCATGTCCCTTGACCGTAAAGGCTCGACTGGACCTCCCGATCGGGAGCCACCCCGATCGTACCAATGAAAGGCTTCAGATCCCACACGATTCCCTCTCCAAAAATTGCTTTTCCGTCTCTTGTCGTGCCGCTTGGGCCCGGGACGTGTTTGATAATGTGTGCATAGGGCTTATCCAACTCTGGCCATCTCTTAGAATCTGAAAATGGGCCCACCCCCGGAATGATCGATGTGGCCCCAAACTCACTTGGGATGATTTCTTCAATATGCACAGCGATAAGATCGCCTCTGGTCGCTCCTTCCAAAAAGACTGGTCCTGTGAGTGGATTAAATTCTGGAGGGTCTCTGAGAGTATAGGGTTTGAGATTCTCGTTACTCGGTATACTGGCACTGGAAGTAACAAATCCTGAGAGGTTATCCTCCGTCTCCAACAGAAATCTCTCTCCCGGTTTGACAATAAGCTCTGGTGGTATTTTGGAATTAAAGAGAAAGTATTTCGCAAACTCCCTTGAAATTTTCTTCAACGTCTCTGCCCTTTTTCCTTAAAGGTCTGTCCCGGCATTGATAGTCAATACAACCTTGCCTCGGATGTGTTTGGTCTCCAACCAATGATGGGCAGCAGCCGCTTCAGCCAAGGGATAAGTGTGCTGCACGACGGGACGGATGATATCTCTTTCTGCTAAAATAGATAGATAAGATAGAATGTTTTTTTTTCGATCAAAACCTTCGCCGTAAGTCATGCCCAGGGCCATAAACTCATAATGGAAGCTCGCATTCCGTAAAAAAAGGGGCATCAAGCTGATCGGTTCTTTAGTTTCTACAATGGAAACCACACGGCCGTTGAGAGCGACAGCCTCCAACGAATGAGCCAGTGTCTTACCCCCTACCGTATCGAATACGACATCCACGCCGCGGCCATTTGTGAGCGCTTTGATAGCCTCCACAAAGTCGCTCTCTCGATAGTTGATGGCGTGATCAGCCCCCAGCTCCCGGACGAAGTCTTCATTCTCATGTTCGGTCGTGGTGAGGATAGTTAGCCCGGCCCAACGGGCGAGTTGGATCGCCATTGACCCTACGCCACCGGCGCCACCGTGGATCAGGATGGTCTCTCCAATCCTAATCCTACCGCGGTCGAATAACGATTCCCAGGCAGTGAGCCCCACCAGAGGGATAGAAGCAGTTTCCATGTGCGATAGTTTATTTGGTTTAAGTACCGCTAATTTCCAATTCACTTTATGATATTCAGCATAGGCGCCCGGAAGGCTGATAGGAGGACAATAGTAAACGGCATCGCCTGGTCTGAGACTCATAACACCACTTCCCACAGCCTCGATGATCCCCGAGACATCATAGCCCAGGATGAGCGGGTATGTGTATGGAACACTGACAAGTCCCTTACGAATCTTATAATCGACCGGGTTAATACCGCAGGCAAATACTCGCACAAGGATCTCCTCAGGACCCGGTTCGGGTTTTGGTATCTCCTGTATTTCAAGCACCTCAGGCCCACCGGCTTTAGTCACGACACATGCTTTCATTTCCCGACTCCCTAAGAGGTCACCTTCTCCAATCCTTCATGGAGTGGTATGGGGAAATCTTAGATTTCGATTCCAAGCTCCCTCAGTGCCTCTTCTGTTGGCTTTCCAAATTCTGTCCATTTTCGAAGCTGATAATAATCATTGAGTAGTTTAGCCTGTGGCGGAATTACCCCCTTTGCACCTCCGTCGTCACGTGGCAAATTGGAGATACGAAGAGGCAGTATGTCGTCCTTTCTCGTGATTCCCAAACGATTATTGTACAAGCGTTTGACCGTAAACGTTCTGGCTCCAACCTTCAACAGAGAATCAACGTCAAAGTCCCACCCAGTGATACAATTTAACCAATGGGCCAACGTAGGTACTCCGACACCACCGAAGAGGATGAATTTACACACACTTAAAGAATCGAAAACCGCCATCAGGTCTTGCATGGCAATGGAGTACTTGGCTTTTCCTTCCACTCCATAGGGATCTTGAACTTTACCGTATCCTAGACCTGCGGGTGGTACGGTTGCACTTTCGAAGTCAAAACCGAAGATATTTAAATGACAGGCACCGCGATTGGAAGTGGCATAGCTCAAAACTGTGCTAAATCTGGACCGGGGGTCGTGAGCCGGTAATTCCAAACCTTTTACATGAACTGCGAATTCTTCGGCATGGCTACCAATGGTTACGGCGGCCTTTCTAACTCCCTGACCCAAGATCTTCCCGAAACCCCTCCTCTCACCTATGGCCTTGATCATTTCTATCTCCCCATCAGCGTTTCCCCATATCATTTCTATTCCATCAGTATCATTCTTAGTGATCAGGCCGCGTTCATAGGCCTCCATGCAGAAAGCAATGACTCCACCTGTGGAAATAGTATCGAGGCCATATCGGTTACAGAGCTCATTAGCCTTTGCAATTGCCTCCAGACTGTCAATCAAACAATTAGAGCCCAACATGCCAAGTGTTTCGTATTCCGGCCCACCGCTTTCTGGAACCTGATATGGTCCACTATCTACCTTAACCGTTCTTCCACATCCAATAGCGCAACCCCCGCAGTGGTAACGTTTAGTTAATATCGTTTGAGCCAATTTTTGACCACTGATTTTCGCAGCCCCTTCAGGCCAACGCCCCTTAGCCCAGTTTTTTATTGGCAGGTCACCTACTTCTTCAACATAAGTCATTCCGCAAGAAGTGCCAAATTGCCTTAAAAGTTCAGGCCCTTCCTTCATGCCTTGGGCATGATCTCGAATAGACTTGGTCAATTCTTCTATATTGTTAATGGGAGTTTTTTTGTTGCCCTTTATTACTACAATTGCTTTGACTTTTTTGGAACCCAATACAGCACCTACGCCTCCCCTGCCAGCAGCCCTGCCGTCAAGGCCATCATTCATCACTGCAGAAAGCAGAATCATTTTCTCTCCGGCAGGCCCGATACAAGCAAAGTTCATATTGCCGCCATATTTGGATTTCAAAATGCTCTCCAACTCATAGGTATCTTTACCCCACATGTCCCCAGCATCAGTGATTTCGACCTTTTCCTCCGTAATCACTATGTTCACGGGGTTTTCAGATGCATTTTCGAGCATGATTCCGTCATAGCCTGTACTTTTTAAATCCTGAGCAAACTTGCCTCCACTGTTTGCTTCTCCCCAGATACCTGTTAGCGGTGCCTTTGCTGCCACACCATATCTAGAAGAAGAATAGACAGGCGTCCCAGCAACTGGCCCCGTTAACAAAACAAAGGTATTCTCTGGCCCCAAAGGATTGATATGTTCGGGTTTTGTCTCTTTATAAAGATACCAGGCTGCCAGTCCCGAACCCCCAATATACTGTTTCCGAATGTTCTCGGGAAAATCGATCGTTTCGACCTTCCTCTTTTCCAAATCAATTTTTAAAACTTTTTCCATATACCCGTTCTTCATTACGCAACCTACTATTTTTACTTAAAAAATATTGCCTCACAAGCATTCCCTGTACAATTGCTTTATGTCGTCTGATGTAACCTGTTTTGGATGATTTCCCACGTCCATGAAATAGGCAGACATGGCAAGCTGGGTCGCTTTATCGATATCTTTTTCCTGCATGCCGAAATCGCTGAATCTAACCTCACTGTGTGCATCCTTAAACAGCCTTTGGGCCAATTCACCGCTTTTTTCTGCTCTCTCGCGTAATGGCAAGGCCTTGACGCTCTCATCAAAAGCCTCCGCAAGTTCAGCGAATCTCTCGAAATTGCTCGTGAAGCTGAACTGAAGAACCTTTGCGAGGCATGAGGCGATACTTCCACCATGGGGGGCGTCAACCAGGCCACTGACTGGCTGCCCCATGGCGTGGGGAAGCACAGTGCCAACATGGGCAATAGCCATTCCACCCAATGTGCTGGCCCATGCCATTTGGGACCTCGCTTCCATATTCTTGCCATTGGCTACAGCCTCTGGTAGATATCGAGCGACGAGCTTGATCGACTCTTTTGCGAGAAGCTTAGAGTAGGAGTTCGCATGAACATTAATGAAGGACTCCACAGAGTGAGAAAGGGCGTCAATACCGGTGAGAGCGGTCAAGCTCGGCGGCATTGAAACCATCAAGTCAGGATCAACCAACGCAATCCTCGGAAAGGTTAACTCACTAAAAATAGTACTCTTCTCTTTGACAGTTGGGTTATTCAGGACAGCATAGTGCGTGACCTCAGATCCTGTCCCGGCCGTGGTGGGTAGGGCAATAATGGGAAGAACTTCCTTTGGACGGGAAACCTTCTGGTCGGTTCTTTCAACATATTCCCATGATTTTCCAGGATTTCTTGCTAAGATTGCAATACCTTTGGCAGTGTCTAACGTACTTCCTCCCCCTACTCCCACTATTACGTCACATTTATTCTCTTTTGCAAGTTCGGCCCCCTGGTCCACATCGAAACAGCTTGGGTTTGGTTGAATTTTGAGAAACTTCGTCGTCTCAACTGAAATCTTATTTAGCAGAGAAATGATTTCATCACAAAGACCAGTCTCTACTAAGTAAGGGTCTATTGCTAAGAATGCCTTATTTCCAAAGTGCTTAACAACCTCCCCCAGAAGTTTTAATCTTCCGACACCAAAAATAACTTTAACAGGCAGATTGCAACCGAGCTCTTCCATTTCACCCTCCTTTTTTAAACTTTTCCTCTCGGAAAATTCTTATTCTTCTTTGCCAAAAATGCCTCTTGATTCTAATTAACTATTTCAAGCCTTTTTGAAATTGTCTCTACCAATTGAGTTGGGGCCAGTCCACATTGTTCCAACAATTGCGAGTAAGTTGCCGAATGAATGAATTGAGCGCATCCGTCCTTATCAAGACAATTGATAGGAACAAGTCGGTCCGTCTCGATAACCCTTTTTAACCTAAAGAGGGCTCCCTTGTAATGAGACCAGATAAACCCATTATTATGCTCCGCGATGATGATTAATTTTCCAGAGTCATAGAGGTTGATCAGGAGCTTTTCATCAATGGATGACATATCCACAACTCCCACCCTAACGCCTGACTGCTCAAGCTTCTTGGACGCAACCAAGGCCTCATGAACTCCTCGTCCACTGCATATAATGATTGCGCAGTCGTCCGGACTCTCTTTGAGAACATAGCCTTTCCCATATTCGAAAATAAAGTCAGGCTCATAGATGACAGGGGATGCCGCCCGCATGATCCTCATATAGACCAGCCCCCTATTCCCTTTCATAACCCATTGCATAGCACTGATGAGCTGTTGGGGACAGGAAATATCGATAATTTTCAAGTGTGCGATGCCATCAAAGACGATAACATCGTCATTTCCCATATGGGTCGCCCCATTGGTCTTCGTTTCGAAATTGGGTGCTGTAGCAACGAGGGTCAGGTCAAGGCCATGACCTTCGGTAAGCCAACCATATTCCGTTGCCATAGCTTCGAGTCTTTCTTGATAACCGATCGCAATTCTCCGAAGCACTCTCCAATCAAAAAAGGGACAGAAAGTGCTAATCCATGTATTATAACCCATTGCTGCAAAGGCCTCTCCAATGCACATCATGTTGGCCTCGGCTATTCCTACATTGAAAGCCCGTCCTCGATCAACGTATCCCACTCCTTCTTCAAGGCCGCTTGTGGCAGCCAGGTCAGCATCGATGGATACGACACGGTGGTCTTTAGCAAAGACTTTCATAGCTAAGGCGATCACACTGCTAGCGGTATATTCCTTAGATTTATCCAATCTGGGAAGATGGTTAACATCATATTCTACTTTTTTATCTCGTGGCGGTGCGGGTTTCGTCTTGACAGGAACGATATATGGCCCCACCTCTCCTGCCCCATCGTCCCCAGAAATAATCTCAAGGTTCATCTCTCTGGCAATTGCAAGAAGATGTTCCCGAATCAGACCTTCCTCTCCTTCTGGATCCAGCTCATTGAAGAACTGGAGGAATTCAGAAGCTCGATCCACTCGCATATGCTTTAGCAGAGCCATTTCCTGTTCTGCCAGAACATCCGGAATATCGACCTTGTGGCCACTCATATATGTTGAAAACCCGCCATAGCCTTTTCTCGTTTGACAAATAATAACGGTAGGACGTCCATCCCGAGGGGAAAACTTAAATATCTGGAGTGCTTCTAAGACAGGACCATACTGGGTGGCGTCCACGTTGAAGACTTTCCAACCGAATGATGCAAATCTTTTGTCAAGCTTTATCAAAGGGAAAATAAGTTGTTTAACATCATCCAACTGTCCCGAGTTTTTATCGACGAGCACACAAAGATTGTCCAGCCTCTTGTGGCTTGAAAACATGACAGCTTCCCAGATATACCCCTCCTGCAGTTCGCCGTCGCCGGTCATGCAAAAAACATCGAAATTGGGACTCTTTTTCCCAACCAAAGCAAATCCCTCTGCAACAGAAAGTCCTTGTCCCAATGGTCCTGTCGAAATTTGAACACCCGGCAATAGCGGCCCAGGATGGCCGTTGAGGATGCTCTCTCGGGATCGTGAATTTTTTAATACCGATCGGTCGAAATACCCAAGGTCCGCATAGATTGAGGCCATCGTAGCAACGGCATGCCCCTTGCTCAGAACAAACATATCCTGTCCTCTTTGGGTGGGATTGGTAATGTCAAGCTCCATAATCCCTCCATAAAAAAGAGAAACAAGAGGAATCGTAGCTGAAGCAGCACCTCCCATGTGAATATTCTTGTCCACAGCATCACTTGCCTGTTTTAAGGTCATGATGCGAATGTCAACATCCTTTATTTCCAATAGCTTTAATTGACCTTTCCAGGCAAGGTATTTTATTTTTTCAGATTTTTCCATTGGTCATCTTCCTGAACAACTTCATTTACAACTTTTCCAGCGGTTTTAATATTGCTTTTGTACTTTGTTTTTTTTCAAATTTGGTAAAGGCCTCTTTCCATTCACTGATGGAGTAAATGTCTGTTACTAATGGCCTTGTTTTTACAACTCCTCTTTCTAGCAGCTTGAGAGAGGTTTCCCAAGCAGTCCAGCGCTGACTAAAACATCCGCTTACTGATAATTCCTTATAGGCTATGATTTCAAAATTAATCTCAATGTGTTCACCGAAAAGGCCAATCTGAGTATATACACCTTGCTTTTTGATGACTTCGAGTCCACTTCTGGCAGCCTCGGGTGCTCCCGAACACTCAAGAACGACATCCACTCCTTTTCCTTGGGTAACCTCATCAACAAATTGGCGTAGGTCTTGCTTTTGGACGTTCACAATTTCGTCAAATCCTAGATTCTTTGCTATATTAAATCTATTTAAATCTTCTGAGGTTCCCGAAATAAGCACCCTCGCTCCTTCAGATCTGGCAACTTGGGCTGTCAGCAGCCCAATCGCACCTACCCCTGAAACTAAAACCATATCCCCAACATTGATGTGAGAGAGCTCGATGACTCCATGAGTTACAACAGACAAGGGCTCACAGAGTGCGCCAGAGATAAAGTCAACATTGTCAGGAAGTCTGTGGATTCTTGTCGCAGGGACAACAACAAAGTTTGTAAAGGCACCATTAAACCAAAACCCGATAGCTTTTCGATCCTCACATAAATTGTAATGTCCTGTCCGACAATACACACATTGTTCGCAAACAAGAAAAGCTGTCTCGCTGGTCACTCTGTCTCCAACATTCCAATTTTTAACCTTCTTTCCCACCTCCACAATAACCCCACAAAATTCATGACCAATTACAACGGGTGTTCTGATGGGAATGTCGATTTTATCATGTAAGATATGAATATCGGAGCCACAGATTCCAGCAGCTTTAACCTCGATCTTGACTTGACCCTCTTTTGGGAAGGGTTCTTCCACCTCTCTAACTTCGATTTGTCCTTCCCCTCTTGCAAACTTAACCAACCCTTTCATCTATGCTTCCTTGGTTAACCTTTCTTCGTAAGTCCAATGAATAAAACAATCTGTCAATCTTCTTCAGTTTCAGAATTTTTGATTTTATTGTTCAAGATTTAAAATCCCGATAGGCAAAAAGAGCTTCCGCAGAAGAGATATGGATGAACGCAAACCATAATTCTCTATATAATTTCATCATAGTTGTATTTTTAGATTCTTATTCTCAACAAGCTCCAACTGGCAACCATCGGGATCATTGAAATAGGTCCAGACCCAGCCCTTATTTTCACCCTTCTCGATATACTTAGGTGGGGCGTTGAACTTTACTCCCTTTTTCTCTAATCTTTCAACCTCCGCGTCAATATTATCCACCTCCAAAGCAAGGTGAAGAGTTCCAATGGCAGCAGCACTGAGTCCTTGCGGTCTGATTTTTGGGTTCACGTATTCGACCAACTCAATTGTATGGGGACCGAGCTTGAGGACTGCCAGTTTAGTAATAGCTCCTGGCACATTGACCTCTTTCTCGACATCTTTAGGGGACCCCTCAGCACGGTACAAGAATTTAGCTCCCAAAATATCCCTGTAAAATTCCAAAGCCTTTTCTATGTCGTTGACAATAATTCCAACATGATGAATTCCTGTAAACATAACCTACCTCCTTTATTCTTTGATTTCCTCTTATTTTAATAAGGAGTTCTCAGTCTCTCTGTCAAATAAATGGATCCTGTGGGTGATCATCTCCAGGTAAACCGTATCCCCTCGATCCCCCCTAAAATCAAAGGGTGTTCTGATCTTCAACTTCTCTCCTCCCAATAAAACGTCTACAATCACATCTGATCCCAGAGGCTCTGTAATATAGATCTCCGTTTTGATGTCCTCTGGATTTTCCTTTGTAACCTTAATCCGAAATGAATCGGGACGAATCCCTAGAATTACAGGAATTGAACCAGAAAATTCCTTGTTCTCCTTAAATCTATTCCTTATCTCCTCTGTCAGGGTTAACTCAAATACCTCGTGTTTCAGCATCCATTTTGTTCCATCTACCACCAAATTACATCGAATAAAATTCATTGGCGGATCGCCTACAAAGCCAGCAACAAACTTATTAGTCGGATGATTAAAGATATTGTAAGGGGTATCGTATTGCCGTATCTCTCCAATGTTCATGACGGCAATCCTATCGGCCATCGCCATGGCTTCCAGTTGATCATGTGTTACATAGATAAAGGTCTGATTCAATTCCTTTTGGAGATGCTTCAACTCGCCCCTCATGTGTGTCCGCAGCTTAGCATCCAGATGCGAAATCGGCTCATCCATCAGAAATGCCTTAGGCTCCCTGACAATCGCTCGCCCAATCGCCACTCTCTGCTTCTGCCCTCCACTAAGCTGCCTCGGCCATCTGTTCAATAGATCTTCGATTTCTAAGATGTTGGCCGCCTTTTTCACCCTTATGTCAATCTCACCAGACGGAGTTTTCCGTATCCGAAGTGGATATGCCATATTCTCATAAACCGTTTTATGTGGATAGAGGGCATAGGTCTCAAACACCATCGCGATATCCCTATTCGCAGGCTCCATCTTATTCACATAAACATCTCCGATATATATCTCTCCACTTGTGATCTCTTCAAGGCCTGCTATCATCCGAAGTGACGAGGACTTACCACAGCCAGATGGCCCCAAAAAACACAAAAATTCCTTGTCCTTGCACTCAAGATTTATACCTTTAACCGCCTCCACATTTCCATATTTTTTCCACAGATTCTTTAAGGTAACCTTTGCCATAATCATTTCTCCTCTAAATTAACCTTATCCTAATTCGGCTATCAAAAGATCATCGATCCCCCGCCCACTGGTATTGTCGCTGCTGTGATATAATCAGCATCCTCCGAGGCCAAGAAAGATACCACTGGCGCAATATATTCGGGTTTCCCTGGTTTAGGTAGCAGAACAAGGTCCTTCGTAAATTTCTCAAAAGCCTCTCCTCTTTTCATTCCGAAGACCTGCGAAAGTTTTTCATCTGCCTCCTTCCACATATCGGTCCAGATAATTCCTGGAGTGACACAATTGACATTGATTCCGTAAGGGGCCAGCTCCTTCGCAAACGCCTGGGTCATTCCTCTGACGGCAAACTTGCTCGCCGAATAACAAACGTGGTACCGAGCACCCTCGATGGAAAAATCGGAGCCTATAGTGATGATCTTCCCGGACTTCTGTTTGATCATGATCTTGGAGGCTTCCAATAAACATAGGTAAGTGCCTTTGGCATTTATCCCCAATACTACGTCCCAAAGTTCCTCATTAAGTTCTTCCAATGTAACCACTTGAGTAATACCGGCGCTTGTTACCAATACATCTAACCTAGAGAACTCCTTCATTGTTTTTTCAAACATATTTTTCACTTCTTCTGAGTTTGAAACATCTGCGGGTATGCCCAAAGCTCTTTTGCCCATCTTCTCAATTTCTCTGACGACGCTTGCAACATGTTCCTCACGGCGTGAATTAGCGACCACATCAAACCCATCCTTTGCGAGGCGAAGGGCGATGGCCCGACCTATCCCTCTTCCTGCCCCAGTAACTAATGCCACCTTATTTTGCATGGTCAACCTCCCTTCTAAATTTTCATCTTTCCGGACTATTTCCTAGAGACAATTTTCTCTACCATTCCATCTCTTTGCCCCTTATGGCTCACTTTAAAGCCCCCATCGTTAGACCCTGAACCAGATACTTCCTGATCAACAGGCCGAGGATGATCATGGGGACAATTAGTATCACGCCGCCGGCCATTATCTGCCCCCAGAGGATCACTGAGGCACTCTCGAGCTCGGTAATTCCAACTGGAAGTGTTTTGACTCCTCTTCCTCCCAGAATTAGGGCAAAGATATAATCATTCCAAGCCATCAGGCTACAAAGGATAACAGTCGCCCCTAACCCGGGAGCAATCAGTGGCAAAACAATATCTATAAAAGTTCTAAATCGGCCTCTCCCATCAACCCGCGCTGCCTCCTCCAGTCCGGCCGGGATTGAATCTATAAACCCTTTCAATAACCAAATAGAGAAAGGGAGATTGAAAGTGGTATACGCTAAGACTAATCCAGGCAGCGTCATCAGGATACCAAGCCTACTCCACAAGACATAAAGCGGAATAATCACAGCGATAGGGGGCGCCATCCTCGTTGAAATTACCCAGAACAATAGATGCTTTTTCCCTGGGATATTAGCTCTTGATAAAGCATAGGCAGCCAACAACCCCAAGGGAACAGAAATTAAAACCGAAAAAATAGTTGCAAGGATGGAATTGACCAGATTAGTGAGAAAAAGCCCCTTAAAGAATATGTGATAGTATTGGACCAAAGAGGGTTTGAAATAAAAAAGTAATTTAAAAATCCCAAGCCAATCTCCCGGGGAGGGCAAGATAAATATATCCCCTGTCACCTTTAGCGAAGCGGTCACCATAAATACAATCGGGACAATAGTCCAGACAAAGAAGAGTGTAATGACGACAACCTTGAGAACCTTACCTACAGTATTCATGCCTGACCCTCTCTCTCCTTCAAGAGTGTTCTGGTCACGATGATGCCAGAAAAAATGATAACCAGTAAAACTGTAAAGCCAATAACCGAACCCAGACCGATGTCAAACATTCTGAACGATAATAGAAATAAGTACACCGGGATCGTCTTTGTCGCCTCTGCCGGTCCCCCCTTTGTCGTTATAATGAAAGTCGTGATATCGCGGATGTTGTCCATGTATCGGAGAAGGAAGGCAATCACTAGGGCAGGGGTGATGAAGGGAAGGGTGACATTGAAAAAAATCTGAATCCGATTGGAACCGTCTACTTTTGCTGCCTCTATAGTCTCTGATGGAACACTTTTTAGCCCTGCTAAGGTGATCAACATGACGAGAGGCGTCCATATCCAGGTATCCATGGCTACAAGCGCCCACAAGGCCGTTTTAGGAAAGCTCAAGAGGCTTCCCTTGGTGAATATTCCCAACGTATTTAAAATCCAGGCATAAATCCCGTAAGAGGAGTTCAGCAAAAGGTTCCAGAGATGGCCGACCAATACGGGTGCTGCCATCATGGGAATCAAGAAAATCGTAGAAAAGAAGCCTTCTCCCTTCATTCTATTGATGAGCAAAGCAATTCCCAGGCCCAGTCCCATCTGTAAAAACATACTTGCCCCTACGTACATACCGAGAAGTTTCCAACCATGGGGGACACTTAAATCGTGATACATGTCCACCCAATTCTTGAAACCGACGAATACGTCAGGTTTCCCCGGCATAAGGACGATCTTTTGAAAGCTCATGTAAATGAGCCAGAAAAACGGGAATAGGGTAACCACGGCCATTATAATGAAGGCCGGAGCGATCCACCATAACCAATAGGGCGTTCC
>CAZEKS010000004.1:0-2464 GCA_964512795.1 uncultured Syntrophaceae bacterium | reverse complement strand
CCACGGCCATTATAATGAAGGCCGGAGCGATCCACCATAACCAATAGGGCGTTCCTTCAACTAATTTGACGTAAGCGTTAGATAGACGATAGCCTATGGTTCTGGCCATGATTTTCTCCTCTTATACTAAAGAATTAAGTGGGAGAAGAGGCTGCAAGCCCTATTCTCCCACTCCAGTTCACTTACAGTCAGCTATACTATACTCCATGCAACCTGTTCATTCTCTCGATCATCCTCTTCAGGCATTCCTTTGCACTCTTGGTTTCACCTGTAATCCACTTGGAAAGTTCTCCTCCCGTTATATCAATGTACTTTGTGTAGGTGGGGATCTTCGGGCCCATACCAAACCCGTCGAGGTGATCTCTCATCTGAATGTCTTGAATTCTTATGTGCTGGGCCTTTCTAAAGGTGGAGTCCTCTTCGAGCCAGCCTCTCTTTCGGCATTCCTCATAGGCTGTTCTCCTAACTGGCGTCCCATAGTACTTTGTGAAGGCCTCCCACTGGCCTTTAGGACCTGTAGCCCATAAAACAAAGAGATAAGCTTTCTCCTGCTCTTTCCATGGCTGTGCCGCAGGGATGCCGAGACCAGAAGCTCCTACTTCATAAGCGTGGATCCCTGCAGGCCCTCTGGGCTGTATAGCATAGCCTACCTTGTCAGCAACAACAGATTCCTTCGGGTCCTCCAAATAGGGACAGAACTCACCGCAGTTGGACTGGATGGCTATTTTGCCCGTGGCTTGAGCCGTTCCAAGACCACCCCAATCCCAGATCCTGCTGTCCGGATGCATAACCTCAGAAAGCCTTCTCATGTAATCCAAGACATTGAGAGCCTTTTCGTAATCCTTGGGATCGTCCAGATAGGGTCCAGGCATTCTCGAGCCGAGGTGCCAAGTTTTGATGTGCCTAAAGCCTTCCTTCTTCACTCCCCAGGCGGTTAGGAACGTTACATAGTCCTGATTAATGGGCCAGTATTGGGCCATGTGAAAACCAAGTCCCTTGTCCACCTCCTTGCAATTTTCGTTTATAAACTTTCCCATGAGGAGTAAATCCTCGTAGGTGTATTTTCCCCCGGGCTTAAACGATTTACCGTATTTATCTTCGAACTTCTTTCCGTACTTCTTCACCAAATCCAAACGGTAGAAGATAACTCCCATTGCCGTATCATAAGGCATGCAATACCAAATCCCTTCATCATAGAACATGGACCCCTGCTCAGGATGACCGGGCATGAAAGCTTCGCCGACCCCAAAAGGCACGTCTGGGACATCAGGCAGATTCGGAAACTTCGATTTGCCTGTTTTGATGTCAAAGAATTTGTTCAGGGGTTGAAAATATTCACATATTACATTGCCTATGGTTTGCGGCTGCCCATAGTACACATGATACTTTGGAGCCCCACTCCGCACATCCAAGAAGATTTTCTCTGTTAAGGGGTCCATAGGTTCGAGAACGAACTCCGCTTTCATCCCAGTCAGGGCAGTAAAGTCATAGGCAGCTTCACGGATACCCACTGAGGGTGGAGTATTTTCAGTCAGAACATGGACTGTCTCACCTGAAAATTGTTTCCATAACTTTTCCTCTTTAGGAGAAGGTTTCCAAAGGTGACCCACATAATCCTTCTTCTGAGCATCTGCATTCTTGATCCAGATGGCTGGAGTAGACAGAGCTACTCCAGTTGCCCCTGCAACCTTTAAAAAATCCCGCCGACTGATCTTCTCCATTTTCCTACCTCCTTTTCTTTAAAATATTTTTGGTTAAATTGTCCTGTTTTCCTCCCCCCTTTCTTTTTAAAGAATTACCTGTACACCCATTTCTGACCGATTTTATTGAGAGAATGAATAGAAATCCTCTTGGTGGACAGTGTTCGTAAATTCAAATCTTCAACATTCCTTTCTTTCTGAAGGATAAGAAGATCCTGCTCCACTAATAGGCTGATTGCTCTAAATAAGGAATAATAAACCTTGCGGCCTCTTCTAGATCCCCACGCAGAAACTCTTTCATTGTTTTCTTATTCTTTTCAGCCAATGCTTCATACATTCCTTGGTGGCATTTCATCGCATAAGAAAAATCGGCTCCCTTCTGAGCAAGAATAAAGAAATAGGGGCCAATCCGTGCCCATAATAGATCTATGATTTGCCGAAGCATGGGCGAGTCTGAATAGGAATAAATCGCAAAATGAAACTCACTATTTTTTTGCATGTATTTTTTAGGATTTTCTAAATGGTTGTACATCGTGTCTAATAATTGTTTTAATTTTGGGATAGCATTCTCCGGCCTAAGGTCACAGGATCTCTCGGCTGCCATGGATTCAAGTTGAAGCCTGATCCTAAGAGCCTCCTCCATTTCTTTTTTGGTCAATTTGTTTACATGAACACTCTTGTTACTTTCAATTACGATTACTTTTTCTGATTCAAGCTGCCATAACGCCTCTCGTACAGGCATTAGGCTCACACCAAGTTCCTTT
>CAZEKS010000003.1:0-20374 GCA_964512795.1 uncultured Syntrophaceae bacterium | reverse complement strand
TTCTTTAAAGAACTACTTATTTCAAAAGGTCATAGGCGCCAACGAAAAGGATGATCTATTTAGCAAAAATATTCGGTGGGGTTTGATGACCCGAGAGGAAGCGATGAACCGGCTTGAGGAAGGTGAGGTCAATATCGAAATTGTAGAAAGGGTTTTGAGCAAAGTTAACATGAAGTTATCTGACCTCCAAAATATTGTAAAATCATGAATCACAGGAGATTGGAGTGAACCATGGGCATAGCCACTTTTTTCATCGGTATTGTTAAAAGCGTAATTGTACCCGTTTTATACTTCGGCGGGATCTTTACCTGCATCCCAACCATTTTCAAAAGAGCGGAGTGGGGTTTCTTTTTAATGGTTGCCCTGATCCCTCAGCCGAATATATTTTATAAGTTGTATGAATATCCACTGGGAAAAAATTTCTTGGATGTGTTGTTTATCTCTGTTTTGATTGGGATCGTTATTAACAAAAAGAAATTCGTAATCACTCACAACGCAATCCTTGTCGGCTTGCTTCTCTTAGTCAGTTACCTTTCCCTCTGGAATAGTAGCGCTAACTTTTCCCTGCCGGCGCCCATTACGACACGAAACGCATTGCTGGTCCAATGGAAAAGCTATGCCGTGATGATTTTTATGTATTTTTTGGCGTTGAATATTTCAAAAGATGAAAACCAACATAAAATTCTGATCATGATTATGGCGATCGTGGTATTGTTTATTTCAGTCCAGAGCTTTCGATCTTTTACTGCCGGAATCTCTTTTGACGAAGAAAGTAGATTTGCGGGCCCCTTCGAGACAGTTGGGCTGAATTCAAATCATTTTGCTGCTTTTATCGTTTCCTATTGTTCACTATTTCTGGGTCTCTTACTGTTTGATAAGGATAAATGGCGAAGATTGTTATTCTTAGCAGCCGTTGCGTTCGGCCTTTATCCTCTTTTCTTTTCGTACTCAAGGGGGGCCTACGCGGCCGCAATAGGCGTGTTAGTTTTTTTCGGATTAGTAAAGAAAAGAAGCTTACTGATCCTGGCTTTAATCCTTTTTATCAGCTGGCAGACCTTACTCCCTTCATCTGTGGTTGATCGAATCAAGATGACAAGAGGCAGGTGGGGGGGACTTGAAAGTTCAGCCGCTGTTCGATTGGACTTATGGACTCATGCGGTGAAATTATTTGAAAAGAACCCAATTTTTGGAGTAGGCTTCGGGGGGTTTGAATTGACAGTTCCTGAAAAAGCTGAGATTAAGAACACTCACAATTTGTATCTGAAAATACTGAGTGAACAAGGGATCATTGGGCTTTCATTGCTTTTACTCGTATTTTTCATGGCACTTAAAAGCGGGCAGAGATTGTTTAAGAGAGGTCTAACGCCATTTCAAAAAGGGCTTGGATTCGGATTCTTAGGATGCACAGTCGCTTTCATCATTACGAACATGTTTGGCGATCGGTGGTCCTATTTTGTATTAGGGGATTACTTCTGGATTGTTTGGGGTTTAGTGGACAGAGAGATTTTGATGTCTGGCATTCCAGTGAGTGGAGGTGGTGAAGAGAACGAAGAATTAAAGAGTGGTCTTGTCGATTCAAACCCTCACCAGGGATGATCAAGGTTTGCGAATCATTGGATTTAGAAAGAACAACCTTCGATACAGGGGGGGGCCGGTTAAAATAATGGAGTTAGATGAATGAATCACCGAATACTTTTATATCATGAAGTTACTGATTTCCCCGAGAGGACAAAAAGAATTAGAAAAATGAGTCCTGCCGATTCTCTGCTGACGAAGCAATTTGAAGAGCAGATGGTTTGCCTATCCGATAGACCCAATTCGAAGGTTGTCACAGTCGACGATATTTTTACTGAACAGCAAGATAACACTCAAAAAGTCGTTCTTACTTTTGACGACGGATTCATAGGCAACTATCTATTTGCCTTTAACATCCTGGAAAAGTATGGATATCCAGCAACTTTTTTCGTTACCGCAAATAATATTTCGAGGAATAGATACATGAGTTGGAATCAACTGGCCGTCCTGTATAAGAATGGCCATTTGATCCAGTCGCATACGATGACTCATCCCATGCTCGGGGATTGCGACGAAAGTCAAATTACTTATGAACTCGAGACTTCAAAAAAGATCATAGAGGATAAAATAGGGGCGCCGGTAAAATACTTAAGTCTTCCTTTTGGCAGTTCAAATGAGAGGGTGATCACCACGGCTAAGCAGTTAGGGTATCAAGGGATTTTTACTTCCTCGTCTAATATTGGAAAAAGGAAAAACGAATCATGCCAATTCGGCAGGATACACGTAAAAGATACTTATCCGTTGAAGAAATTTGTGAGGTTGATCGATCCAAATCCGACGCAATTCTTGCTTACCCGAGCGGAGGAAGCTTTAAAAGGAATCGTAAAGGAGATCATTGGCTTGAATAACTATCGCAAATTATACAGGTTTATGTATCGGATAGAACTCTAACTGCAGAATCATGAAGATACTATTTTTATCGACTGAAAACCCATATCCCCCGGACGGAGGGCATCATTTAAGGACCTTTAACGTCCTGAAGATTCTCGCAAGGCGGCATCAAATTTATTTTGTAGGTTTTGCTCAGAACAAAAGCGAATTCAAATATATTCCCGAGATCAAAAAGTTCTGTGAGACGGTTGATATTTATAAAGTAAGTAAGTCGGGATACAATAAATCTTTTTTGCTGCTTGCATGTAGAAATTTGTTTTCAAAATACCCGTTAATCGCACGGAGATATTTTATTCAAGAGGCTCGGAAACGGATTGAACAGCTATTTGATCAGTATTCCATTGACCTGGTCCATATGGATATGCTGGCGTTAGGGTTATATCAAGGAATCTTGAGAGATACCCCCGTGATCTTAACAAACCACAATGTTGAATCTTTGAGGATTTATAGGTGGATGCAGATCGAGAAGAATCTATTCGTCAAAGGCTTTTTATTTTACCAATACTTGAAGCTGAGAGCTTTTGAGAAGAGCATTTGCCCGGAATTCGATCGATGCATCGTCGTTTCTGAATATGATAAGAATTATTTGAAGAACCTTTGCTGCATGGATAATTTTGTAGTGATTCCTAACGGAGTCGATACTCGTTATTTTAAGCCCGAATCTGCAGAGGTGAAGAAAGATCACCTGGTATGGGTAGGGGGAATGACCGGCCCGTACAACTCCAATGCCGTTGACTTTTTCATGCAGAAAATATGGTCCCTTATTAAATATAAAGTTCCGGGGGCCACGATTGATTTCGCGGGCGGGGGGCCCACCCAAACGCTTAGAAACAAGGCGTTAGAGGATAAAAGCGTTCAGGTATTAGGTTTTGTGCCTGACATCAGGCCGATTGTGCAAAGGGCTTCTGTTTTCATTGCTCCGATCAGAATCGGAAGTGGAACGAAGATAAAAGTTTTAAATGCTATGGCTCAAGCAAAGCCGGTTGTTGCAACAACCACTGCTGCAGAAGGTATTGATGTGACCCCGGAAGAGAATATTTTAATTGCTGACGATCCTGGAGAATTTGCAGAGAAGATCGTCTATCTATTGAACCATGAGCACATTGCAAGGGAGATAGGGACGAAGGCGAGAGAGCTCATCGAGAAAAAATACAGTTGGGACGTAATCTCTGATGATATTCATAGGACATATGAAAATTATAAAAAGTAAAATTGGAAGACTGCTGTTAAAAATCACTGAAGCTTTGTTTTGGATAAGAGTCTCTTGACCTGTCCTTTCATTGTTTATTGGATGCACCCGAAATCGAGTCCTGACCAAAATCTCCTTCCTTCATGAGCCGACATTACAACTATCCCGATGTGTCGAAAGCAGTCGTCGTGCCACTCAGTGAGGAGCAGTTGGCAAGGCGACTCGCGAGCGAAGGCGGTAAAATACGCATGGTTCATGGACGGTATTGGCTGGAGGTCCTCCCTGGCCTCTATGACGGGATTCATTGGCTGTCGCGACACACCGTCGAGGAAGTGAGGAAACCGGCCCTGCTTTGCTGGGGATACCGGGCCGCCTTGCATAACACGGAAAGCCTCGATGCAAATGGTGCCATCCCAATGCATCTGATTACGGACGTTGAGGCCTACGACATAAGCGGGCTTCCGTCGAGGACCAGGCGTGAGCTGAGACAGTTCCAACGGCACGATGTGAGGATCGTTCACGTCAACAGTCCGGAAGTCTTTCGAGACCAAGGCTACGAAGTGATGTGCTCCTGGCTGGCCCGCACGAGGCACAGGGCGGCGGCCCCGGTCAAGAGATACCTTGCGGATGCAGAGCGGAATGTCCTTGATCCTACGCACCTCGTTCTAGCGGGCATGGCCGGGGACAAGCTGCTCGGATATTCAACGTCTTGGGTTGTGGAAGGAACTGTCTACATCTGGGAATTCCATGTCTCCCCGGAAGCCTTTCCCTTGCATCTTAGCACGGCGCTGTGGTTCGAGACTGCGCAGGTCTATCGGCGGAGCGGTGTGGCCCGAGAGATATGTGCCGGTCTAGCGATGCCGGAAAAAGAGGGCCTCACGAGCTACAAAAACCGGCTCGGCTTTCAGCTTGTCCGAATCCCGACCAGGGTCTGGCTCCTACGGCTATTGTCCAGATACATCCGAAGCAGACACCCATACCAGTATTACCGTTTTACTGGCGAGGAACGGTACGGGGTGACTGACGGGAGATCTTCCGTACAATCGGAAGTGGATCACGACGAAAGCCGGCAGGTGTGCAACGGATGAGTATTCCCGGTTTTTCTTTCAAGTTTTTTGAACAAGAGTGAAATGGGAAAGTAAAGAATGGTTTTCAGGCAAATATTTCTTCTCATAACAATCCTCATTTGTTTTGTGAATTTAGCCGCGGCAAAACAGATCTACGTCGCACCGAGCGGGGGCCGGCCTGATGGGAGCGGAACCATCCACGATCCCCTCGATACTTTGGACCGTGCGCTGGAGCAAGGGCTTCCCGGAGACGCCATTGTTCTACGGGGAGGAATCCACCATGCGGGCAACATCTGGTATACTGGACAGGGTGGAGAACCGGGCGCTTTCCTCACGATTGACAGATACCCGAACGAACGTGCTGTGATCACGGGCAAAAGACTCGTTATTGAGTCGCAGTATATTCGGATTCGAAACATAGAATTCCGAAACTTTTTAATCGTCGTTCGCCATCAAGAAAGAAATCATTGGAGGTATAGTCATCATATAGAAATACTAAATAATAAATTTTCCACTTCAGATGTAGCGATCTACTTTTGCTGTAATGATGGACTGATCCAGGGAAATACCTTCGATCCAGCCTATTATGCCATTTATCTTATGCATGGCAATGGGAATGTCATTCGTGGAAATGATATCAGGAATACTTTAAAGTATTCGGTCCATATCTATGACGAAGACAAATATGGCTCATCCGGAGAGCGATATCCAAAAATAACAAATTTGTTGGTTGAAGACAACGTGATCGATGGCTCACAAAGTCGATCCGGAATCATCCTCTCCGGAGGGGACTATTCAGAACCCCCCATTGAGATAAACGGTGTCCTGATCAGAAACAATTTAATATTGAATAATTCAACTGGCGGAATTAATTTTCAAGGTGATGGCTGGATTAAAAATATCGAAGTCTATAATAATACAATTCATGGAAATCCCGGAGGGGGTATTCGGATGGACCCGGATAAACGGGCCGAGAACATTACCATTATCAATAATATCCTATCGAGTCATAGATCCATCCACCTCTATTCCAATGGCGACGTGACCCATCTTATTGTCAGAAGAAACTTGTATTGGAATCCAACCTCTGTTGGAGAGGGTGTTCGTGATTCGTCTCCTGTGATGGGCAACCCGCGTTTTGGTAACCCGGCCATCCGTGACTTTCACCTGGCCATTGGCAGTGCCGCAATTGGAAAAGGTGAGTCTCTGGCCAAAGTCACCACTGACAGAGATGGAAAACAGAGACCCATTGGATCAGCATATGATATGGGAGCTTATGAGCACGAGTAAGGGGATGCGGCTACTCGAACAACCCCAAAAGGCTTGGTCTTCTGGAATAAATTCTGAAGAAATGTCAGTAAGTAGAAATAGAAAGGATTCAAAGACGATGGGCAGAGTGATTTCTTTTATTATATCCATAATGTTACTTAGTGCATTATCAGTATTGTTTGAACCTAAAGCCACTGCAGCTCGGGAATTCTTACCAACGGGAGACTACTCCTCTGAAATAGAAAAGCAGATTCGCTCAGGAAAGACAACGACTGCAAAGCTAATAGTTCGTTATCATCCACGGATCTGGTTGCGTGGCTCTTGGGATTTGGACAAAGACAATGTAGGCTCTTTTGCGTGGAGAATTGTCCATGGTTCCGCTTGCGCTGCAGAGGATCCATCTTGTGACAACATGAAAGATGAATTCTGTTATGTGTCAGATGCTGCTGACACTTATATGTACGGGAAAACAGGAAAGAATACATACGGGAGAAGATATTTATGGCCGATTTTGGCGGCAGAAGGGGTTGCCCGCAAAAATGTGTGGAAACTGCCGGTCAGCGTTCCATGGTCAAGCGAAATCTATGATCTCAAACACACGCAGGACCAGCTATTGGCTGATGCGCATAAAAAGCTTTTATCCGCAGTGGATGAGTGGGATGGTTATGTGGGGGCAAACACAGCCTTACATGGAGCAGCAGGATATGATTGGCTTGTCAGCAGGAAGTATTCAGACGGCGTCACTCCGGTTCTTTCGGATACCGACAGAGTGAATATTCAGAATAGGCTTATCAAGCTGGCTGAAATGATGAAAGCAGATTGTAAAGGCCAGGGACAGTTGCTGGGAAGAGCCGACCAAATTTATAAATATTTTTATCCGATTATCGGAATGGCGCTTTATGAGCCCGATGGGAAGGGGATCAGCCCTGAAAATAATGCCAAGGCTAAGGAATATCTAAATGATTTTGATTTCTACTGGATTGGCAAGATCCTCCCAGCCCTGAATGAACAGGGGGGAACAGGAGGTTGGCATGGTGGTCTTTGTCACATCGATGGGTTTCCGGCTTGGGGATATTTTGGGAGAGAGACCCAGAACGATACGCTGCCCTACAGTGTGGCCCCCCTGCTTTATGCTCACTATACCGCTGCAGGCCAAAGCTTTGCAAATTCGCTCTATGATACGGGTTTTTTAAAATACGCAGGTGAATTTTGGAATTATATGATTTATCCCGACGGCCATTATGTTCCGATTGGACCTCAAACCGATGAGGAGGAAAGATATACATGGATAGGACCTCTTTTTTCACATGCCCGGAGAAGGTTTTCATCAGATCCTTATGATCAATGGGTAGGGGAACTGATCGGTTGGGTGAGGAATGAAAAGGCGCCGCAAGATTTTGTCAATGAGGGCTCCTATGACTTGTTTGATCAGCTTATGTTTGAAGAAAAATATCCGAGTCCAAAAACACCCGAGCAATTAGGATGTGGTACCCGCCATTTTGCCAAGCTGGGGTGGGTGGCGATGCGCTCAGGTTTCACGTCTGTAAATGATTTGGCAGCCCTTTTCATTTGTCAGCGTTATCACTGGAGCGACCTTAATCCCTATTCGCAGAATTCGTTCCATATTATGCGTAGGGGATGGTTAATCAAAGGAAACAAGAATACGATTTATATCGGTGGGCAATACCAGCGACCCGTTCATGAGTATCCCACCGTGGCACAGGGTGCTCAGGTTTATTCTCCTGGCTCAAAGTACGACGTGGGTCCAGGCATTCAAGCCTTTGAAAGTCATGGGACTTATGACTATATCAAAGGAGATGCCACCAACGCATATGATCATACCAAACTGAAAAAATTTACCAGACAGTTGGTTTATCTTAAGCCAGATATTTTTGTTATCTTTGACAATGTCATCACATCCAAGCCTGATATTGAAAAAAAGTGGGTTGTTGTTCCTGCAGCTCCCCCGACTGATCTGGGTAACAACGTCCTTAGAATTACAAATGGCCATGGGGGGGCACTGTGGATCAAGAGATTACTGCCACTCAGTGCCTCGGTCAATCTATCTGGCAGCCAGATTGCGGTTGTCCCAACCCAGAAGGCTACCCAGGCTTTATTTCTCCATGTTATGCAAGCCGTTGATTTCAACAAGGGTGCCGAACAAGTGATAGCAGATGATGCGACGGTTGTTGTGGAAGGCGATGGTTTTCTCGTCAAAGTAGGCAGTTACAAAATGCGATTCACCAAGGATGGAGGGTTTGAATGGATGGGAGGCCCTCCGAAAACCCCTTGATCCACCCCCGGCCTAAGAGCGGTATAGTGGATCCCTTAGATGAATTTCACATGAAGGGTCCATCGAATATTCCAACACTCAATATATTTACACTCCGGTGACAGTGATGGCAAAGTTGGGAGAACGTATCGTTTGGGCAGTGCCCGCATTAAGTAACCTGGCGGCCACATTCTACGGCTGGAAACTCCATCGCTACCGCTATGGCCGTTTGTATCATCAAACTGTATCTGAAATTCTTGAAAGAAACACGTGGTCGAAGGAACAAATTTTGGAGTATCAAAACAAACAACTCCATCATTTGATCCGTCATGCCGTCAAACACGTTCCATACTATAGAGAACGATTCAGCCAGCTCTGTTTGTCCCCGGAGGATATCAATACCGTCTCAGACCTTCACAAGCTACCCATTCTTGAAAAGAGCCAGCTTCGCGAAGATCCACTGCAACTTGTGGATGAGCGTCTCAATTTAAAAACATTGATAGGCGACCGTACCACTGGATCAACGGGAACTCCGATTAAAATATTTAAAACTTCGGAAGTCCTTCAACGTCACTATGCCTATTTTGATGTACGATGCCGGAGAGCCGCAGGCATTGCTTTTGGATGTGAGCCTTATGTGATGTTGGGTATTCAAATCGTAGCACCGCCATCCCGTACGCATCCACCCTTCTGGTGCTACAATTATGTTCATCAACAGCTTTATATGTCGGTATTTCACCTATCTCCTCTTTATTTATCGTATTATTGTCAAGAAATAAAAAAACGTCCCTATCACGCTATCATGGGTTATCCCTCTGCACTGCACACACTTGCCCAATACATTTTGGATACAGGCGAGAATGGTTTTAAATTCAGAACTGCAGTGACCAGTGGTGAAGTTCTGCACTCACATCATCGACGTGTCATTCAACAGGCTTTTGGTTGTCAGGTTTTAGACCAATACGGTTGTACGGAAATATGTGTGTTTGCGGCGCAATGCCAGGAAGGGTCGATGCACATCAGCCCGGATTATGGTATATTGGAGATCGTGGACGATTACGGCAAGGCTGTCCCTGTTGGCACGGCCGGACAGGTTATTTGCACAGGGTTGGTCAACGATGCGCATGTTTTGATCAGATACCGATTAGGCGACCGCGGTGCTTTAAGTGATGAACAGTGTCGATGTGGAAGTCCGTTGCCAGTGTTGAAATCGATCGATGGCCGTACCGGTGACGTTTTCGTTTTATCTAACGGACGTCGCCTTGGGATTTTGGGGGACGAAATGTACGGGGTATCGTGTGTCGCAGAGTGGCAGCTGATTCAAGAAGCCCCAGACTTGTTTACCATGTGCGTCGTTCCTGCGAAAGGATATGGCTCAGCAGATGGCGAACAAATTCTCAGGAACTTAAGACATGATTTACCGGGAGTGAACATTAATATTAAAACTGTGCCTGCAATTGAACAAGGACCAGGGGGAAAAAGGGCGTTGTATGTATCCTTGTTAAGTTCATCACGACCCATGTCTTTATCCTGATGACTGCATTACCATTTTGGTGTGCCCGGAAAGCCACAGGAGGCGGTTGATTAGCAACTTATGGAAAATGGAAGGAAAGTGTCTGTGCTAGTTCCGTGTCGGAACGAAGTTCAATATATCGAGAGGTGTATCAATAATGTATGCAGTTTTTATCAACCTCCTGGAGGTTTTGAAGTCATTGTGATTGATGGGATGAGCACCGATGGAACGCGTGAGCTTCTTTCCCGGCTGAAGAATCAATTCCCGGATCTTCTTGTGATGGATAATCCGCGCAAAATTGTCCCGAGTTCAATGAATGTAGGGATTCAGAAGGCAAAAGGAGAATATATCGTCAGAGCAGATGTGAGATGTATTCACCCCAAGAGCTACCTATGCGATTTAGTTGAATTGAGTGAAAAAAAAGGGGCCGACAATGTGGGGGGCGTCCTGGTTCCCGAATTTGGCAATACGTATACACAAAATGCTATTGCCTTGGCTTACAAAAGTCGCATCGCCATGGGAGGGGCATTGCGTGATCGCGGCGATTTCATCGGGGAAACAGATACGGTGTATGGAGGGTGTTTTAAGCGAAAGCGTCTTTTAGAGGTAGGGATGTATGATGAAGCAATGGTAAGGAATCAAGATGATGAATTATCCTTCCGGCTGCGTGAAAGGGGAGGAAAAATAATCCAAGACGGCAGGATCAAAATTCAATACTATCCTAGAGACTCCTTTTGGCATCTTTTCAAACAATTCATGCAATATGGTTACTGGAAGGTCCGCGTGATCAAGAAGCATCCTCAGCAGGCATCCCTTAGACACTTTCTTCCGGCCGTCCTCGTATTAAGCCTTGTGACTTTAGGTTTGCTAATCCCTTTCACCATTTACGGCCTTTATGGATTTCTAATCTTTGCAGGAAGCTACTTTTTGGCCATTGGATTATTTTCATTTGAATCTGCCCACAAGCGGAGCTTGAGGCTTTTACCAGGGTTGATCTTTGCGGTATTTCTTATTCATATCAGCTTTGGAATAGGTTTCATCATTGGTTCGATATGTAGGCCATTTCGACTTAAATTAAAATGGTTCGAAACATTGAGCAGGTAAACCCCGTTAGAAAATAAAAGATTTTCTAATGGGGAGTCTCACACGGAGCATTAAACCCTGTGCTCGCCTTACTTAGAGATAAATATCTAACGGGGTAAATATGGAAAAAACAACTTTTTCAGATAATTTTCTTCCCTTTTCACAACCCTCAATCGAAGAGGAAGAAATAAATGCAGTTCTTGAAGTGCTTAAATCGGGCTGGCTCACGACAGGTCCTGAAGTAAAACTATTTGAGCGGGAATTCGCCGATTACATCGGATGCAGACATGCCATTGCTGTCAATTCTTGCACTGCCTCCTTGCACTTAGCCCTCGAAGCCATTGGGATCCGAGAGGGAGATGAAATTATCACTTCCCCAATGACCTTTGCAGCGACAGGCGAAGTGATTCGGTACTTCAATGCAAGACCCGTATTCGTTGATATCGATTCCACAACAATGAATTTAGACGTGGAACTACTTGAAAACACCGTTCAAAGGAGATGCGAATCCGGGGATGGAAAAAGATTGAAGGCGATCATCCCTGTTCATTATGCCGGTTATCCTTGTGACATGGACGCCATCATGGTATTAGCATCGAGATACGACCTAAGAATCATCGAAGACGCTGCTCATGCCTTTCCAACCTCCTATAAACGGAAGATGATCGGGACCCTTGGAGATATCACGTGTTTTAGTTTTTATGCAACGAAGAACATCACCACGGGGGAAGGAGGAATGATTACTACTGAAAATGAAGAATATGCAGATCGGATGCGAATCATGAGTCTGCACGGGATCAACAAAGATGCTTGGAAGAGATACACGGCGGAGGGGAGCTGGTACTATGAGATTATCGCGCCAGGATACAAATACAACCTTACCGATATCGCTGCCGGCCTAGGGGTTGCACAGCTTAGAAAGGCTGATGCCTTCTTAAAAAGGAGGATGCAAATTGCCGATAGGTATCATGAGGCATTTCAAGAGTTAAACGAACTTGATTTGCCCTTGGCAGTTGAAGGGAAAGAAGGGACAACGCATAGCTGGCACCTCTACGTGATTCGGTTAAACCTTCAGCGGCTACAAATAGATAGGAACAAGTTTATTGACGAACTCAGACGGAAAGGGATAGGTACTTCTGTCCATTTTATCCCCCTCCATATTCATCCTTACTATCGGGAGACCTATGGGTACCAATCCGATGACTTTCCCGTGGCGTATGAAACCTATCAGAGAATCATATCTCTTCCGATATATGCAAAAATGACGGATCAGGATGTGAATCGTGTCATCGAATCGGTAACAGATATCGTAAAGTCTCACAGAAGATAAAACATGAAACGCCTTTTTGATATCCTATTTTCATTCATCGGTCTTTTATTGTTGCAGCCACTTTTCGTTGTCATCGCAATCATGATAAAAGTCGATAGTACGGGACCCGTCTTTTTTAGGCAAGGGAGGGTAGGAAAGAACTTCAGGCGATTTGTGATTTATAAGTTCAGAACAATGGTCATGGATGCAGAAAAAAAAGGGTTATGCATTACCTCAGGCGGAGATAATCGAATTACAGGAACAGGAAGAATCTTAAGAAAATTCAAGATTGACGAACTGCCACAACTTTTTAATGTCTTGAAAGGGGATATGAGTTTGGTCGGCCCAAGGCCTGAGGTAGAGGAATATGTTAAATTATATGAAAAGGATTATAGGGAGATACTGAAGAGAAGACCGGGGATCACCGATGTCTCTTCAATTATCTTCCGGGAGGAAGAGGCAGTCCTTAAAAATCAAGTCGACCCTGAAGGGTATTACAAAAGGATACTCCTACCGGAAAAAATCAGACTTGCAAAAGAATACATAGAAAATTCCTCTTTCTTATACGACTTAAAACTGATTTTAAACACCATTCATAAAATCTTTTGCCCGCCTGCTATAGCCCACGATGGTTATCGCGAAAAAATCATCCAAGATTCCTCTAAGGAAAACTGACCGGCAAGTGCCCCGCAAGACCCGCCTGAAAGGCGGAGTCAAGGAGCACAGTGAAAGCAATATTTCCTCTTCCCGTCCTGACGGGATGACCGTGGAGCTTCACAAGTTTGAAAACTTTTAAAAGCCCTTCAAGGCTTTGATATAGAGCCCTATCGTACTTATCCATGCGCATTCTACATTTAATCAGCAGTGTTGGTTTATTTGGCGCCGAAAGAGTAGCGATCGAGCTGTCTAAGAGCTTAAAGAAAACATATCATTGTGAGCCTATTCTCGGTGTCATAAGAAACGTTTACAACCCCCATGAGGAAATTTCGGAGGAAGCCAAGCGTAACGATATTCTCTATACGGTTTTCTCATGTCGGAGTCAATTGGATTTCAAACTCGTTTTTTCCATTAGAGAGTTCATAAAAAAGAATAGAGTAGATATCATACACTGTCATGGTTACAAATCGAATTTTTACGGACTGTTAGCGTCCAAAGGTCAAGTACCCTCGGTGACGACCAATCACAACTGGTTGACAGCACACTGGAAGCTCAAGACTTATTGTTTTCTCGACAGCCTGTGGATTCGTTTCTTCGACCGGATTGTAGCTGTTTCAAATGAAGTAAAAAAGGATATGTTGAGGTATAAAATTCCTGAGGAAAAGATAAGAGTGATTGATAACGGAATTGCCTTGGAGAGATTCGCGAAACTGGTTGAAACAAAGAATATGAAGAACCGACTTGGCTTCGATGAGAAGATTAGGATTATTGGCACAATAGGCAGCCTGGTCATTGAAAAAGGACATATCTATTTATTGGAGGCTGCAAGACAAATCCTGGATGTTGTCAAAGACTTAAAGTTTCTTATGATAGGCGATGGACCATTGCGGAAGCCACTCGAGGAGAAATCGGAAGAGTTAGGTATCAAAAAGCACGTCATCTTTATGGGACAAAGAAAAGACATTCCAGAATTACTTATGGCAATGGATATCTTCGTCTTACCTTCTATAAAGGAAGGACTCCCAGTAGCTCTGCTTGAAGCAATGGCAGCGAAGAGACCGGTTATCGCTACAAGGGTTGGAGCCATCCCAAAGGTTATAGAGAATAAGGACATAGGGATATTAGTCGAGCCCAAAGATATTAACGAGCTACGAGACGCTATCATGAATCTTATCAATGATCCAGGGAGAAGGAACCTTTTAGCCAGAGAGGGTTTCAGTAGAGTCTGTATGGATTTCTCTTCTGATGAAATGGGTAAACATTATCTGAAATTATACAAGGAAATAACCAACTCTATTCCCCTCCCGGACGCCCGTTCTTAGCTGAGAACAATTTATATTCAGTATATGCAATTCGGAATGGAAATTTTCGGTTTAAAGTAAAGATTCTGCGAGATCATCTCGATCACGTTATCCTGCAGGGAATAAACGGGTCATGTGACCAAGATTAGGAAACGTTTTTCCACTTTAAGGAAGTAATCTTCCAAAGAATGGTAATTCATTTTCCCTTCTACACAGTTCTCCCATTTTTGATTTCTCGTCCAGATTGAAAGTATTTGAAATTATTAAGACAATTTATCTTTCAAAAAATTATCTTTATTGGCATAATTTGTGAATTATTTATACTAATTTGCCAGAGAAAAACAAAGCCTCGAAACGGTGATTGTTTGGTTTTTCATACCCTTTTGAAGCGACTCAAATCGGAAGGAAGTCAAATCAAATGCTATTAGATTTTATTGGTTCTTACAGCAGTAGGTTATCAGACGGGAGTCTTGTTAGGATGATCGGGACCCGTTATCGGCGCTTAGGGATTGCCATCCTTCAATTATTGCTAACAGCCCTTGGATACATGGCTGCTTTCTTGATTCGTTTTGAATTTGACATTCCTGCTGCTGATTATGGGGTTATGATCAATACCCTCCCAATATTAATCATTGTTCGATTGGCTGCCTATTACTATTTTAGGCTTTACTCGGGCGGATGGCAATTTGTGAGCATGCAGGATTTAGTTAATATCTCCAGATCGATATTTTGGGGATCGGTTATTTTCTTGATTACGATGGTTTTCTTTAATCGGCTCCAGGGTTATCCGCGTTCAATTTTTCTTTTAGAGCCGGTTTTTAATTTTATACTGACTAGTGGGATCCGGTTTTCTATCCGATTCTTACGTGAATACAAGTTTGGAGTCTCATCCAAGATCTTAAAACATGCCATTATTGCCGGAGCCGGGAAAGCAGGGGTATTAGCCCTGAATGAAATTAGAACCAATCGTAAGTTAGGAATTCACGTTGTAGGGTTCGTCGATGACAACTCCAATAAGATGGGAACAGACATTCAAGGGGTTCCTGTGCTTGGAAAAACAGAGGATATTCCTGAATTGGTTGAGAAGTATAGAGTTGATGAAGTCATCATAACAATTCCATCCGCAGGCTATAAGGATGTTAAAAGAGTTACGGAGATCGCTCATAGTGCCCAGGTAAAGGCGAAAGTATTACCTAGTTTGGGAAACCTTATTCAAGAAGATGCCTTTGTAGGGCAACTAAAAGACGTCTCCCTTGATGATTTACTAGGGCGTCAGACCATAAAATTTAAGCGAGAATCAGATCTCAAATTAATAAGAGAAGAGGTCAAAGGTAAGGGAGTACTCGTAACAGGTGCAGGGGGTTCGATCGGTTCAGAATTATGCAGACAGGTAGCCTACTTCAACCCGCGCCTTTTAATATTACTAGATCGGTATGAAAATACTCTGTACGAACTTGAGATAGATCTTAAAAGAAAATTTCCGAATCAGCCGATTTTGAGCGTCGTAGGGGATATCCTTGATTCTGTAAAGGTTAACGAATTATTGCGTGAAAATAAAGTCAACCTTGTTTATCATGCAGCGGCCTACAAACACGTTCCGTTGATGGAGAGAGAACCCACCGGAGCCGTCCGTAATAACGTGTTTGGCACATTGAACATTGCCAAACTGGCTGTCCAGAACCATGTAGATAAATTTGTGCTCATTTCCACAGATAAGGCAGTAAAGCCGGCTAATATCATGGGGACTACCAAGCGAGTGGCTGAAATGATTATACAAGGGCTCTCTGGCAATGGCAGTGGCACGAAGTTTATTGCGGTTCGATTTGGAAATGTTATCGGAAGCAATGGAAGCGTCATTCCAATATTCCGACGTCAAATAATCGAAGGAGGCCCCGTCACGATTACTCATTTAGAAGTAACACGTTACTTTATGTCGATTTCTGAGGCTGTGCAACTTGTTATGACTGCAGGGGCTATGGGAAAAGGGGGAGAGATCTTCTTATTGGATATGGGCGAACCTATCAAGATCGCAGACCTTGCCGTGAAATTGATCAATTCTTGCGGATTGGTTCCCGGAAAAGATATTGACATCCGTTACACAGGGCTACGGCCAGGAGAGAAATTACATGAAGAGCTTTACTGGCAGGGGGAAGGGATCGTCCCCACCGAGAACAAAAAAATCACGATGCTCAAGCCCAATGGCCTCAATCCAGGAGAATTATTTTCAAAAGTCGAGCAATTAAAAGAACTCGAGAAAATTGAAGATGCAAACAATATTATTAATTTACTTAGGCAAATAGTCCCAGAGGCGAAGATAAGAAAGGATATATAAATCCATTCCCCAGATGATATGGGATTTCTATATTAGTTCAATTCAAAAGTATTCTCATCTCCGCTATTTAGTTACCATTTTATTTGGAAATCACTTCTAACAAGAATTAGAATGTTCTAAAGTATTTGTCTAAAGATTACAGGGCAAAGGTTTGGAATTAGAAGTTAGGGGCGTGATTAGAGGGGGAGGCGGTGAGGGTCATCCTTTGAACAAACTTTTTCCTCAATCAATTGGGAGGATCAGAATGTTGTGACTGAAGTTTTTAGTCATATCAATAAGAAAGCCAAGTTAACAAATTACTCATCGTGTCCTTTTAAGGCCAGCAGATTTTCTGCTGGCCTTTTTGTTGGTGTACACAGCAGGAGCTACAAACTGGGAGGTGGAAGAGCTCCACGGACCCTGATGACGAGAAACGTCAGCTGAATCTTGCCGAGGCTGGATTGTCATTCTGGGTGGAATCTGAAGGAAATGGTAAGCAAATCCCATGGCCCGAAAAAAATGAAGCGCATAAAAGACAACCACGCGAGGGAGAAGACGAAGATTTGTCCATCAAAAATCTTGGAATAAGATAAGTTAACGGATAGAGATTTAGAATGACGGATTTATTTCAACTCAAGCCAAACATAAGTTGACAAAATCTAATGGATGTAATAATCTGATTATGCAAATCCAAAAAAAGAGGGAAATCCATATTACGGTATAAACACTCAAGGTTCTGGAGAACGGGATTCAAGAAGATAGAGAGAGGTCTTGGCATAAAGAACCATTGAAACGCATCATTGACCTTCAAAGTGGTTTGGTTAAGATACAAGAAAGTCCGACCGGGTGGGTAAGGCTGGCAAGAAGAGGGAAGGAATCAAGACCTTAATTTAGATCGAAAAGGAGAATAGTCATGGATCATTTAAGGAAACACGGAATGGGGTGGATTCCAGATTATCCTGATTTCAGGGACTATACTGAAGTGACAGAAGAGATTAAGTTGGTCCTCGCTCCTAAGGGGGTGTTAAAAGCCAAGAGTGTGCCTGCATCTGCAGATCTTAGAGAATGGTGCTCACCGATAGAGGATCAGGGGTCGATTGGGTCATGCACCGCCCATGCCGGGGCAGGGATCATTGAATATTATGAGAGGAAGTCTTTCGGGAGGCACATCGATGCCTCACGGCTCTTTCTCTATAAGGTGACTCGCAATCTTATGAAGGCCAAAGGCGATACAGGAGCCTATCTCCGAAAAACCATGGGGGCGATGGTGCTCTTTGGGGTTCCGCCCGAGGAGTATTGGCCTTATATCGATGATGAAAAGGGGTTTGACCAGGAACCCCCGGCCTTCTGCTATGCCTTTGCCCAGAACTATCAAACGATCAAATATTTCAGACACGACCCACCTGGGATCAAGCCAGAAGAGATACTTCTAAAAATAAAGACCTATCTTTCAAAAGGCCACCCGGCAATGTTTGGCTTTACTGTATACAATTCCATTGAGCAGGCAGAAAGCACTGGAAAAATCCCATTCCCCTCCTTGAAAGAAAGGATCGAGGGGGGGCACGCTGTGACTGCGGTTGGCTATGACGATAAGATGAAGATTAAGAATAAGTATGGAAAGACTGAGACCAACGGAGCCCTCCTTATCAGAAATTCATGGGGAACGCAGTGGGGAGAAAAGGGTTATGGATGGTTACCCTATGATTATATCTTGAAGGGACTCGCAGAAGACTTCTGGTCTATTCTAAAGAAAGAATGGGTGGATACGGGGCAATTTAGAGAGTGAGGCGCTATGATTACAGGGGAAAACCGGTTTCTGTGAGGGAGAAGTTCAGTGGAAAAAGAAGCCAAACCCCGTTACGGGACTGTGAATTTTGAAAAAAGAAAGCATCCCAGGTTTAGTATTGACCTGCCCGCCGAGTATAGTCGAACTGACCTATCCGTCAAACAGGGTCGCGCTATCAATGCCAGTGAAGGGGGATTGCTTCTCTATCTTCCAGAGCAGGTTGAGATTGGTCAATGCCTGAGATTGAAACTTTTCTTCAGTGTGGGTTCTGAATTGAAGGCGATTGAAGCGATCGTTGAGGTGGTCTGGGTGGATATTCATCTGGGAGAAAACTGGGGAGATTGTCGGACTGGGGTGAGGTTTGTTGAAATTTCCACGGAGGATGTGGGCAAGCTGATGAATTTTTTGAAAAGTCTTTCCTCTCCCTAAAGACTGTCTCGTAATCACGATGGAGGGTAGATACAGACGGAATCCTGCCCTGGCGGGATCAGGCTCCTCATCTATTGTCTTTGAAATATCTAACTGTGAGTTCCGCAACCAGGGAATCGTCCATCTTGATTTTACAGGCCTTTTCTGATATTTTTATCCTAAGTATGTGGCTTGGCGGATGTGAATGGACAGCGGTTTGCTGAATTCTTAACTCCTTGAAAATAGGGTAGTTTGGAAGTAAGAGGTAAAGGTCCAGATCCTTTCGCCCCGACGATTTTTTTTGTTGAATTCTATTACGAATCACGGTTCACGAGTCACGGACACGTCATTTTCTAATTAATCATGGCTGACCGATTGATAATCCTGGTTACCAACGATGATGGCATCCATTCCAAAGGCATTATCGTGTTGGCAAAAACCCTCCAGGAGGTTGGAAGTGTTTTTGTCGTGGCCCCGGATAGAGAACAGAGTGCCATTGCCCATTCGCTCACTCTTCACCGGCCTCTCCGGGTAGAAAAGATTAGAAAGAATTTTTATGCCGTGGATGGAACCCCAGCGGATTGTGTACATCTCGGAGTGAATGTACTCCTCCCTGAACGACCCCGGTTAGTCGTCTCGGGCATTAATAAGGGAGGAAACTTAGGGGATGACATTACTTATTCCGGAACCGTCTCTGCCGCTTTTGAAGGGACCTTGCTGGGAATTCCTTCATTCGCCATTTCCTTGGTTTCGAGGAGTCATTTCAAATTCAAAACCGCTGCCCGTTTTGCTCGGAAAGTGGCACAACACGTTCTAAAAGGGGGGCTTCCAAAGGATACGCTTCTCAATATCAATGTCCCCAATTTAGACGAAGAAAAAATCAAATCCTATAAAATTACGCAACAGGGGAGATGGATCCATAACGGGAGCGGGGTGGAAGAGAAAATCGATCCAAGAGGGAAAAAGTACTATTGGATCGGGAACGGACAGCTGGTCTTTGACAGGAGAGGGGACACCGATTTTGAGGCGGTCTCCAATTCCTATATTTCCATCACTCCGCTCCATCTTGATTTGACGGACTATTCATCCATCGGGCAACTAAAGAAATGGAAACTTTAAAAAAATCAAAATTCGTAAGAATGTAGCTCTTTTAAAAACCGATCTATTGTTTCAGTTATCCTGTCATTCCCGTGAAGACGGGAATCCAGGGTAAAGAAAATAGAATCTGGATTCCTGCTTTCGCAGGAACGACAAGCCTTATTTGAACGGTTTCCGTGACGATTTTTCAAATCGTAAATTAATACCAACATTCAAAAGTTTTTATTTGAGACATTTGTTTTTTTGAATTTGGTGCTGGTTTGGACTGCCTGCAGCAGGCAGGGATTTATTATTTGGGATTTGGAATTTTAACTCGGATGCGAAATAAGGCTGTCAGATATTAACAAAATGTCAGATGGAGAAGCGAGTTTACATCGAGACTTACGGTTGCCAAATGAACGAGCATGATTCAGAGCGGATGCTTCGGCTCTTAGAGGGGGTCTTTTACTCTGAGACGAAAGAAGCTAAAGAGGCTGATCTCATTCTCATCAATACTTGCAGTGTCCGGGAGAAGCCAGAACATAAAGTTTATAGCGCTCTGGGAAGATTTAAAAAATTGAAGGAGGAGAAGGGCACAATCATCGGAGTGGCGGGATGCGTTGCCCAGCAGGAAGGCGAACGGCTCTTAGACCGGATGCCTTATCT
>CAZEKS010000002.1:0-22094 GCA_964512795.1 uncultured Syntrophaceae bacterium | reverse complement strand
AAGCAAAGTTCTGGGCAATGATGCGGGCTGCTGAACCTGGCAAGCGATGTCTCAAATGAAAGAGCTGAAAAAGCATATGATTGCCGGTCCGGCAATAAAAGAGTCCCAGTTTTTCATTCAATGGCATCTCACAGAGCGGTGTAATCTCCGTTGCCGCCATTGTTATCAGGGGCGGACGAGAGCTGAGGAGATGACGGCGGATGAAGTCAAACGTGAGATCGACGGGGCCACCCGAATGTTTCAGGCCTGGGAGCAAGAGCACGGCATTAGGGTTTCCCCGTCGATACACTTTACGGGAGGCGAGCCTTTTCTCTACGAGGGGCTCTGGGATGTCACGGCCTATGCCAGGGCAAAGGGTTACGGGGTGGCCTTGATGACCAACGGCTGTCTCATTACTGAAGAGGATGCGAAGAGGGTTTTTGATCTTGGGATATCGGACATCCAGGTCAGTCTGGAAGGCCCGCCGAACCTCCACGCATCCATTCGGGGAAAAGGAAGCTTTCATGCTGCCGCAAAGGGTGTTAAATGTCTGGTCGCAGCGGGAAACAGGGTCGATGCAAACGTCACCCTTTCACGCCTCAATGTTAACAAGATTGAAAAGACGATAGACATCGCAAAAGAAATGGGTTTTCATAGTATTGGCTTTTCCCGAGTGGTCCCTTGCGGAAGGGGAAAAGCATTAATTGATCATTTGTTAACCCCGCAGGAACTCAGGTCTGCCTATCAAAAAATCGTCACGTTAAGCTCCCCCTCTTTTGAGGTTCTCTCCGGAGATCCCTTAGCGGGAACCCTCTCCGGAATCAACCCGCCATCCGGCTGCAGCCTGACCCTCTCCGGTTGCAGCGCAGGCTTTTCAGGCGTAACCCTTACCAGCGACGGTTCGGTCATGCCTTGCAGGAGAATCGGCCTGGTTGCAGGAAATCTGAAAAAGAAATCTCTCCGGTTTATCTGGGCTTCTTCGAAACTCCTCTGGCGGTTGAGAAGAAAGGAGAGCTACGCGGGGAAGTGTGGTCGATGTTCTCTGTGGCCGTCGTGCCGGGGCTGTCGGGCCGTGGCCTATGCCTACTCATCCGCCCGGGGGAAGCCCGATCTCTTTGCCGATGATCCGCAATGCTGGGTATCCGAACCGTAACCCCTCTGGCTTCTTAAGGTGTGAATTTGACCGGGACGTGCCACACCACTCGCGCCGACGTGAAAGCCGTTAGCCTCCATTGTTTCCAGCTCGTCAAGACCGACCAGGGTTGGAAGACTCAGATCATACTCGATATTTAATGCAGGTCCATCAAACACTTTCATCTTTCCCTTGATACTTGAAAGAAGAGAATGCCGTAATTATTCGTGGAAGATTTTCTTATTCCTTCTAAGCGGCTGCAAAAATAGGGGAGGCGCCCGAGGTCCTTGGAGGTGGGAGGGTCAAAATGCCCGTTAACAAAAGGAGATTACAGCGCATGTAAAAATTCCTCTAAACGGTCGGCTTTGACGGCTATAAATAATCATTCTACAATAAAATTAGGAGAGGAAAAAGGTGGAAAATCAAAATGAAAGCGACAGTTTTTAGAGATCGACGAGAGGCAGGTCGTCAGCTCGCCAATGCCCTTACCGGACGGGGTTATAACGGTCAAGGCACGTTGGTCCTTGGCATTCCGCGAGGAGGTCTTGTGGTGGCGGATGAGGTTGCCAAAGCTCTCTCTGCAACGCTGGATGTCATCATTGCGCGAAAACTCAGGGCCCCGTATCAACCGGAACTTGGCATAGGGGCCGTTGTCAACGGAGATCATATTACCATTAACGAAGAACTCTCCCGTGCCGTAGGTGCAACCCAAGAGTACTTGAACCGTGAAGTTGCTTATCAGAAGGAAGAAATTGAGCGCCGGTTGCGATCTTATCGAGGGGAACGTCCGGCACCTGAGATCTCCGGAAAGACGGCTATTGTTGTGGATGATGGCATTGCAACAGGATATACGTTTCGCGCTGCTCTGGAAAGCCTCCGTCAAAGGGATCCTGTTCGATTGGTGGCGGCAGCGCCGGTGGCCGCTCTTGACAGTGCAGGGATGTTAGAGGGGTTTGCGGACGAGGTGGTGTGCCTTCAGACGCCTGTCTCCTTCTTTGCTGTGGGAGCCTGGTATCAAAACTTTGATCAGGTAAGTGACGAAGAAGCAGCGGCGATTTTACACCGCCGCTGGTCCCAATGGTCTCAGGCCGCATAACAGGATGTTTTCACTCTCTTCAGCGTGGGGAGACAAAAATGGAGCCGACAACACCAAGAAAAGTTGTCATTCCAGCTGGAACAGCGAGGTTAGAAGCTATTTTTGCATTGCCCGTGCAGGCCAAGGGAGTGGTTGCCTTTGCCCACGGTAGTGGGAGCGGGCGTCTCAGCCCAAGGAACAACTTTGTCGCCCAGGTCCTTCAGGAGGCCGGTATTGCCACATTGCTGGCTGACCTCTTGGAAAAGGATGAGGCTTTAGACCGAAGGAACGTCTTCGATATCGACCTGTTAGCCGATCGCCTATTAGCTAATGCCCGGTGGCTTCGTCAGCTCCCGGAAGCTCGCGGGATGCCTCTCGGATACTTTGGGGCAAGTACAGGTGCAGCCGCTGCCCTTCAGGCTGCGGCAGCAGAATCGGACGAAGTTGCAGCTGTCGTCTCCCGTGGAGGAAGACCCGATCTTGCAGTAGAATACCTTCACCTTGTTCAGTCTCCGACGCTTCTTATTGTGGGGGGAGAGGATAGGTCTGTCATTCCCCTTAATGAGTTGGCTTATAAGAAGCTTCTCTGCCCCAAGGAGATGGTGATTGTACCCGGCGCAACTCACCTCTTTGAGGAACCTGGTACTCTGGGAAAAGTGGCGGAGTTGGCTCGCGACTGGTTTCTTAAATACCTGTCTTCGTCGGCGTGAAGAGGAGGCGCGGTGGAAAAGAGCGGGCCGACGATGCAGCGGCGCATTGACGGTGAAGAAGAATGACTCAAATTACAGTCTTTTGAGACAACAATTAAAGACTTTACCCTATTTACACCCGGAGACAGTTATCTGTAGTATTTAGAAGAGCCGAATTTCTTGAAGGAGGACCATAACATGAATACGTACATCATTCTCAGCCGTTTTTCACCAGAAGCTTTTGACAATCCGAAACATTTTCTCGAATTGGCCGAGCAAGTCTCAAAGAAAATCAGACAGGAGTGCCCGAATGTCAAATGGAAGGACAGCTATGCCACCCTCGGTCGCTACGATGTGGTCGATGTGGTGGAAGCATCTGACCCAAAAGAAATCGAGAAAGTGACCATGATTATCCGAGCCTATGGACATTCAACGACAGAGACGCTCATGGGCACGCCCTGGAAGGACTTTCTTGCTGGGTTGTAGCGCCGACGACGAACATTTAACCCAGATGTTGCATTGAAAAGGCGGTTGGGTATGCTTCCAAACCCTTACAAAGCGGAACATTAACATGTTCTATAGGCAACAAGCGATGTCACTCAAGGTGACTTCTGCTATACCCTTGGAAAGATCGTAGCGATACGTTTAGAGGTGCCGTTGTAAGGGCTCTCCAGCATACCCAACCTCCTTTTTGGAATGTCTTTTGCAAATGGTGCTTAACTCCTGTTGTCCCTATCACTTATGGCAAGAATAGTCGATGTACAGGAATTAGGAGATTTCCTTCCTGGAGAGGGCAAGGACAAAATTGTTCTTACCGGGGGATGCTTTGATATCCTTCACATAGGCCATGTGAGGTTTCTATCCGAAGCAAAGCGGATGGGAGATTACCTGGTCGTGCTTTTGGAAAGTGACAAAAACGTAAAGAAACTGAAAGGGGAAAACAGGCCTGTCTTCATTCAAAGAGAAAGAGCAGAAATGCTCGCCGCCCTTGGGAGTGTAGATCTAGTCGTGCTTCTTCCAGCGATGGAAAACGACAGCGATTACTTGAATATTGTGACGGAAATCAAACCGGATATTATTGCGGTTACAGAGAACGATCCCTATATCGAGAAAAAAAGGTGGCAGGCAAAAGAAGGCGGAGGTGAGTTAAAGATGATATCCCTTACAAAAACATTTTCCACCTCAAAACTGGCCAAAATTCTAGGAGTGGAATAGGACAAAATAAATAAACAATTGTTTCATAATTAGAGTTAAATTTTTTATAAGACGACTCAAACGGATCGCATGAATGCATGAGTGGCTAACGAAATTTAAAAGGGGGATTAGAAATGAGACCTGCGAATCTTAAGACGCGAATATTCCTGGATGGTGGAAATCCGGATGACACAAAGGACATCTTCCGTCTTCTCGGTTTTCTTGATGGACAGACCACCAACCCTACCCTGCTCTCAAAAAATCCCGACCTCCGTGAACGAATCGAGCGTGGAGAAAAATTCACGGGAAAGGAGATCCTGGGTTTTTACCGGCAGGCAGTGAGGAAAATTTCAGCTTTGATCCCTGAGGGATCGGTTTCGGTTGAAGTCTATGCAGATCGTTCTACCAGGGCTGAAGAAATGCAGGAGCAGGGAGAAGAGATGTTTTCCTGGATCCCGAATGCCCACATCAAGTTCCCATCGGCAAGGGAAGGCTTAAGGGCAGCAGAACAAGCCGTAAAAAGGGGCCTCCGCATCAACATGACCCTCTGTTTCACCCAGGAACAGGCTGCTGCCGTTCATGCTGCAACCAGGGGAGCAAAGAAGGGAGACGTTTTTGTTTCTCCCTTCATTGGTCGCCTCGATGATCGTGGAGAGAATGGCATGGATTTGATTTATAACATCATTAAGATGTATGAGAAAGGAGAGGGTCATGTCGAGGTTCTGACGGCGAGTGTAAGGAATATTGACCATCTCTTGTATGCTCTTAAACTCGGCTCGGATATTATCAGTTCACCCTTTGATATCCTCAAGCAATGGGCTGATCAGGGACTTCCCATACCTGGCGACAACTATGTGTACGATTCCAAAAACTTAAAAAGGATTCCCTATAGAGAGATAGACCTCTACCAAAACTGGCAAGATTATGACATCCGCCATGAGTTGACCGACCAGGGGATGGACCGATTTTCTGCAGATTGGAACGCCTTATTCAAAAAATAGATTCCCGAAAAGTAAATAAGAGGGATGCCGTGCATAGATGAATTATCTCAGAATACAGTCTTTCATTTCTCAAAATACAAAATTCACCCCATTTACGTATTTGATAGCAAGTTGGTAACCTTATTTATATGTAGAAGACTTTTTCATGAGTGATTACATATTATACGAGGGGACTAACGTCACGTCTAAGAGAGAGGGAGGATAAAAAGATGGTCGAAATCAATTGGGAGAGGGATTTTAAGACGGCTCTTGAGAAGGCCAAGAAGACTGGTAAACCAATTTATCAAGATTTTTGGTTCGATGGCTGAATCGGTTGTGCCAGAATGAATACGGGTCCGTATTCAGACGAGAAGATGAAGAAATTCATTATAGAGAATTTCATTCCATTGAAGAGCCAATGTTTCTGGGACAAACCGACAGAACTGATGCAGAAGTTTGAGATCAAATGGACGCCCACTTTTATCATTCACGATTCCGAAGGGAAGGAACATCACCGGATCGTTGGCTATGTTCCTGTGGATGACCTAATCGCCCAGTTAATCTTGGCAAAGGGGAAAATCTATTTTGATACTAACCGTTTGCCTGAGGCGATTATCCAGTTTCAGACGGTTGTTGATCAGTACCCAAATGCTGGGGCGGCTCCCGAAGCGGTCTATTGGTTAGGGGTGGCAGGGTACAAGAACACTCATGACGCTAAGCCGCTACGGCAGGCATATGACCGATTGACTGCGAAATACCCGCAAAGTGAATGGGCTCGACGGGCGGAACCATACTCAGCCATACCGCTATGAAGACTTAACCGGGATCAAAATCATTTAAGGACGGGAAAACAGTCTCCAACTGATTGCTCGCCAGGGCTTTTTCTGTAAGACGAGTTAAGGCGGCGATTAGAAAGTCGGAGGATCGACCTTTCCCCTCGGTCCTTTGTACTATTCACTCCTTTTCAATATTTATTGTTGGTAGCCAAAATCGAAGCTTGCGAAAGGTTGGGCCATGGTGTCGAACCCAAGAATCGGAATTCTTGGTGGAGGCTTCGCCGGTCTCTATACGGTATCCTTCCTCAGAAAATTCATCAGGCGCGGCATAGATATCACCCTATTCGACAAGAACAACTATTTTCTTTATACCCCCGTTCTCCATGAGATGGCTACCGGGACGGTCAACGCGAGGCACGTTGTCATTCCAATCCGTAAGGCCGAGGACCCCAGGGAAGTCCACATTCGCTGCGAAGAAGTGACTCTCGTCCACCTTGAAAAAAAGGTGTTTGAGACACCCTCCGGAGCATTTAAGTTTAATTATCTTGTTCTGGCGCCCGGGAGCGAACCGAATTTCTACTGTTTTCCAAACCTCCAGGAAAACTCGATCACGTTTAAATCCATTGAAGATGCGATCAGGCTGAGAAACAGTCTCACCGATGTGCTGGAGAAGGCTGCCATTGAAAGGGATAGGGAAAAGAGGAGAAGTCTGCTCACCATCGCCGTTGCAGGAGGAGGATGCACAGGGGTTGAGTTGATAGCTGAGATTGCTCAGTTTATAAACATCATTCTCCGCAAAGACTATCCTGAGATCAACCGATCTGAAGTCAGAATCATCCTGATCGAAGCCATGGACAGGATTCTGCCATCCTTCCCGAGGTACCTGTCCAACATTGCCGTAGAGAGATTGAGACAGATGGGTGTTGAGGTCCTGCTGGACTCTCCAATTCAATGGGTGAATCAGGATTACATAGGTCTCAAAGGTGGAAAAATTTCAAGAGGAATATTCGTGTGGGCAGCAGGGGTGAAAGCCCGGCACCTCCCACTTAGCCCTGAACAGAGACGAGACCCGAACAATCGCATTTCTGTGAACGAACATCTTGAAATCCCCGGATACCATGGAGTTTATCTCATTGGGGACGGAGCCCTTTTCAAAAAGGATGGCATTCCTTTACCGTCCACCGCATCAGTGGCGGTCCAGGAAGCAAAGTATGTTGCTCAAAATATCCTGCTTCGTTCCTTGAAAAAAGAGCCACCACCTTTTCAGTTCCGTTATCGGGGAGATATGGCTTCTTTGGGATTTATGTTTGGGGTGGCTGAAGTCTACGGACGGCAGTTTAAAGGTTTTCCCGCATGGATTATTTGGAAGGCTTTTAAATTGGGGATGCTCCCACGGTACAAGAACAGGTTTCAAATTGTAGCCGATTGGCTAATCACCCTTCTTTTCAAAAGAGATACGTCAAAATTAGTGTGAAATGGCTGGCGAAAAAATCTTCCAGGCCAGGGCGGAATTAAGACAAATGGCAAAGGCCAATCTCTTGAAGATGGCCTTCAGCCAGAAAGAAAAGGATTGTTTATTAGGCGGCGGGGCGTGCCCCTTTCTATTACATTATCACTCCATCCTTTTCTGCGTCTCCGAAATCCTGGGACAGGGATGCCAGTTCGAGAAATCAAGCCTGCTTTCTGATGATAACGCTCTGAACGAGGAGGGGATCTCTTGTTTCACCTCTCCCGGAGAGAGGGTCAGAGAGGATACGGAGGAAAATGACGATGACATGTGCTTATTGCGGCAAACACATAACCGAAGAAGAAATGAAAAATGAAACGTTTGTTTGGATTCGTGAATTTAAGTATGGCAAAAAAAGGAGCGAGATGAAATGGACTGAGAGGGGGCTTTCAATCATCGTTCACAAAAGATGTTTTGTGCCATCTTTTGTTAACGAGCATCCTTGCAAGCAAGGATTGGTAGAATAATGCCAATTCCAGCCGGGGCCAGAAAAGCAAATACCTGAAATCTGGAAGCTGTCGGAGTTAAAGATCGTTTACACTCTTCAATTTAATTCTAACACGGCAACTATGGAATAAGATAGGGGTGGCGTTCCCACAGGATCCTTTTTCTACTGTTGAAAAGGCTTACTTTGAAAATTATAATGATAGTAGGAGACAAAAATGGCTCGTTATTTGGGGTCACGCTGCAAAATCTGTCGTCAGTTAAACTTTTCCGTGTGCGGGTCTGATCGTTGCGCCCTTTTCAGGAGGAAAGCTCCTCCGGGAATGCACCCTGATCTCCGAAGGAAAATGAGCGAATACAAGAAGCGCCTGTTGGAGAAGCAGAAGCTGAGATTCTCCTATTGGGTTTCTGAAAAGCAGTTGAGAAATTATGTAAAAGAGGCGTTTAAGAAACCGGGAATCCCGGGCGAAACGCTCATGAGCCTTCTTGAACGAAGACTGGGTAACGTTGTTTATCGTCTCGGGTTCACTCCGACCCTTCTGGCTGCGAGACAGCTGGTTGTCCATGGACATGTGCTGGTAAATGGTCGAAAGGTTGATCGCCCCTCCTACAGCCTCAGACCGGGAGAGGTAGTCTCCCTCAGGGAGAAGAGTAAGGAGATGCTCATCTTGGAGGAGGGACTGGCAAGAAGTCCTGCCCGGCCTGTGCTGCCCTATCTTGAAGTGGACAGAGAGAATCTCAAGGGAACGCTGACTTCCATTCCTGAAAGCGCACAGATTCCGTTGGAGATCAACGAAGCCTTGATCATGGAACACTATACACGGTACCTCTGAGGCCCGTGACCGACCCTTACCCCTTAGAGACTCCGTTGTAATTGAACGGAGGCGGGAAAAACGGAACACACAGCCGGATTCCAAAGCTTTAGAATGCGCACGTTTAATGTTAGAGGAAATTGTAGTCGCCACAAGAAACTCAATTCTTTCATGATCTTGGTACCCCTGAGTTTCACGGTTAAAAGGTTGCGCTCTAAAGCTTTTCACACCCGTCTGTCTGTCCCGTTTTCTGAATTTCTGACTCTTATTCCAATGACACAGTCTCTCAAGGGCGAGAAGGGCCGACCCTCTTCGATGGAGGGGCGCTGTATTAATAATCGATTCCCGGCTGGGGCTCAATCCCTTTTTGGTAAGCATGTTTAATTTCCCTGATCTCGCTCGCTGTATCAGCCAATTCAATGATCTGAGGATGGGCGTCCCTTCCCGTCAATACGAGGTGCATGAGAGGAGGTTTACGCCGAATGATTTCCAGTACTTGTTCCAAATCCACCAGGTGCAAAGAAAGGGCATTATTGATCTCATCTAAAATAAGGATATCAAACTGTCCCAATTCCATCTTCTGAAGGGCTAATTGGATTGCTTCCTGGGCATTTTTTCTATGCTCTTTAAAGGGGTAAGGATTCCCTTGAATTCCGCAGAAACCTTTCCCTGTGGGAATCAATTCAACCTGGCAATTCATCTTCTTGATGCCATCCCACTCGCCGGCATAGATATCGCCTTTCATAAATTGAATAATAGAAGTCCTAAGATTGTGACCGCATGCTCGGACAACAATCCCCAGAGCAGTCGTCGTCTTCCCTTTTCCATCACCCGTGATGACAACAATTAACCCTTTCGGCTCTTTGGGAGTCAATTTTGTTATTTCCACCAGTTCATCCTCCTCTCATTAAACAATAACTCAATCTGACCATGTTTTCATTCTATTCCACTTGTGAAGGCCATGAAAAATTTCTATTGACATCTTCAAACGCAAGTGCCATCTTACATACCATATTTTGGTGGATGGGATAGAAAGGAGGAGAAAACATGAAAGTCCGAGTCGATAAGGAGACTTGTGTGGGGGACGAGACATGTGTGGAGGTTTGCCCTGAAGTTTTTGAAATGCAAGGCGATGTGGCGGTGGCCAAGGTGGAGAATGTTCCTAAAGACATTGAGGAAAAAGTTAAAGAGGCAGCAACATCCTGTCCTGTCGAAGCGATTATCATCGAATAGCGGAACGAAGGCCCGGGATCAACCCGCAGAAACCCCATGGAGAAAAATAGGTTCAAAGAGGCTCTTCTTGACAGGAAGGAATTTATTTACACTCTTGAGCTCGTCCCTGGAAGGGGATCACGGGGAAAGACCCAGGATGATGTTCTGAAAATTGCCGAGGGGGCGGCCCGATCAAAACTTGTTCACGCGGTCTCCATCACGGATAATCCGGGAGGCCACCCTGCCCTTTCCCCGGACGTGATCGGTCTTGAAATCTCCCGCCTTGGCATCGATCCGATTATTCACTTCACCTGCAAGGATAAAAATCGAAACCAAATCGAATCCATCCTTTTTTCCCTGGATCGGATCGGAATTTCAAACCTTCTCGCTATGACCGGAGACTTTCCCCTCTACGGTTTTGAGGGAAAGTCAAAACCTGTCTTTGACCTCGATTCCATTCAACTCATCCAGCTTATCAATCAGATGAACCAGGGGCTGGAAATTGACGGAAAGGCTCCAGGCGGGGGGGTGCGCCTCCCCCCTACCCATTTCTTTAAAGGCTGCACCGTCTCCCCTTTTAAGAAAGATGAGTCGGAGGTAATGGCTCAATACTACAAGCTGTTCAAAAAAGTGAAAAGAGGAGCAGACTTTCTGATCACACAGGTCGGGTTCGATGCCCGCAAGTTTGATGAACTCCTCCGTTACATGCGAGTCCACGGCATTCAAACCCCCATTTTTGGAAATGTTTACATTCTCAACCAGGCGGTGGCCAAAGTCATGAACCGAGGAGGAGTTCCGGGATGTGTGGTCACCGATGAACTTTATCGTATCTATGACGAGGGGGCCAGGGCACCCGACAAGGGGAAGGCGGCCCGCCTTACGAGGGCTGCGAAATTGATCGCGGTCCTCAAGGGGATCGGCTATGATGGGGTTCATATCGGAGGGACAAACTTAACCTTTGAGGTGGTGGAGTGGGTCATCCAAATGTCAAAGGAATTCTTTGTCAACTGGGAAGAATGGGTTCATGAATTCTCCTTTCCGCAAAAAAATGGCTTTTATCTTTTCAATAAGAATCAAAAGACGGGCCTGAATGCAGATGTTTTTGCACGTCAACAAAACAAGCCTCGAAAGGCTCTGGGTCATGGAATCATGCGTTTGTTCCACCGCTTGGCATTCACGCCTCAGGCCCCTCTTTACAAGCCAGCTCAATGGTTCTACAAGAAGATCGATGGAACCCGACTGGAAGGTCCGACGACCGAGCTGGAATACTGGGTCAAGTTCATCAGTTCCCGCTGTCGCCGCTGTGGAGACTGCACGCTTTTGGAGGTTGCATTTCTTTGCCCCCAATCGCAGTGCCCCAAGTACCTGTTCAACGGTCAATGTGGCGGCTCTTTTGAGGGATGGTGTGAAGTCTTTCCGAATAAAAAAAAGTGCATCTACGCCCGTGCCTACAATAGGCTGAAACCTTATGGAGAAGAAGAATCCCTTAAGGAAGGGTATACTCCTCCCCGCGATTGGGCATTAGATCAAATCTCTTCCTGGGCGAACTATTTCTTAGGCCGCGATCATCGCAGCCAAAAATAGTTTTGAGCTATTGATTCGAAGTTGAGAGTCTCCGGTTTGAAATCCCCCAAACTCTGAACCCTTAACTGGCCTGTTTGACTGCATGAGAAGGTTGTCCTACAATTTAATAAAGAGAAAGAATACTTGAATATCTTAAGTTCCCGGCCTTCCCATTGTCGGGGGCAAAGACGAGGCAGTCATTTTCCTCAGTGAGTAGAAGCTGCTTTGTCCCAAGGAGATGGTGATGACCTCAAGAGTTACCCATCTCTTCGAAGAACCTGGTGCTGTGCAGAAAGGGAGTGGCATGACGAGAGGGGCTGATGGAAATTGAAAATTCTTTTTATCGGCGATGTGATGTTGGGCCGATTGGTCAACCGATTTTTAAACAGAGCGAGTCCAGCCTACCCCTGGGGTGATACCCTACCGATCTTTAAAAAGGCCGATCTCCGGATCGGCAACGTTGAAAGCGTCATTTCCGACCGAGGCTCTCCCTGGAACGTCACGCCGAAGGTCTTCCACTTCCGGTCCGATGCAAGAAACATCGAAACATTGAAAATAGCCGGGATCAATGCTGTCTCCCTTGCCAACAATCATACCCTCGATTTTGAATACGAAGGAATGTTTGAAATGCTGCGAATCTTGGATGACGCTGGAATTGGTCATGCGGGTGCGGGAGCTAATTTAGAAGAAGCTGCTCGACCCGTGCTTTTCGACCTCGCTGGGAAAAGGATCGCCTTGATCGCATTCACCGACAATGAACCGGACTGGGAGGCAACCGTTAAAGGACCGGGCGTTTTCTATGTTCCGATTGATCCGGAAGACCATCGGGCAGAGAGGCTTTTCGAAAGAGTCCGCCAGACCAGAAACGAAGCTGATGTTCTTATTGTCTCAGCCCATTGGGGACCCAATTGGGGCTATAGACCCCGGAAAAACCATATTCCCTTTGGCCATCGTCTGATCGATGCCGGCGCTGACATCGTTTTCGGTCATTCCTGCCATGCTTTTCAAGGCGTTGAGCTCTATCGGGGCCGCCCCATTCTCTACAGCACAGGGGACTTCATTGACGATTATGCGGTGGATGAGATGGAGCGGAATGATGAGTCATTCATCTTCTTGATCGAGATTTCTGATGACAACACATTCCAACTCCGGCTTTATCCAACCCTCATCAGGCATTTTCAGGCAAGGTTGGCAGAGAAGAATGAGGCAAAAACAATTGCACTGAAAATGGAAAAACTCTGCAGGGAGCTTAACACAACAGCCAGATGGCATGAGGAGGAAAGTTACCTTGGAATTTCTTTTTGAGAGGATTTGATGAAATTCTTTCTTGCCAATTCAGCAAAACATCTGAGGCAGAATCTTAAGAAATATGGCCGTGAGATCGGGAAGTATGAGTCCTATGCCTTTGCGGACAGGGAACGCGGGTATCGTTTGAGGGAGAACGTGAGAGGGAAATCGGTTGCCATCATTGCCTCGATTCTCCCAAATCCGGAATCTCTATTTGAACTCATGGCCCTCCATCGTCTTGCTCTTGAGAACGGTGCGCAGAAGACAACGCTTGTCATTCCATATCTTGGGTACGCACGGCAAGATCGTCCAACGAGACCGGAGGAGGGGAGCATTGGAATGACGGTCATTGAATCGCTTGAGAAAATGAACCCCTCTCAACTCATCCTCTTCGATGTTCACAGCAATGTCATACGCAAAGCCTTCCGTCCGTTTGTTAAAGAACTATCCGCTTTGCCTTTAATCGCAAGGGTTCTCGAAAAACATCCTCCCGCGGTGATCGTCTCACCTGACGCAGGCTTTGTACCGGGGGCAAGAAGGCTTCAAGAATTCTTGAAACCAAAACCAAATTTGGCAGTGATTGAAAAGGTACGTCCAAAGCCAAATGTGGCCATTGCAAAACATCTCGATGGAGACGTTCGAGGAAAGGATGTGCTCATTGTGGATGACATGATTGATACAGGAGGAACCCTTTCTCAGGCCGTAAAACTGGTCTCTCAAAATGGTGCCTATAACATCCGTCTTGCTGCAACGCATGGAATCTTCTCGGGGGAGGCGAGAAACCGTCTTGCGAGTTTACCCATTAGAGAGATATTGATTACCAATACGTTACCTCAGATCAGGTCCCAAAAAATCCGCATTCTGGATATTTCACCTCTGATTCTTGACGTATTGGCCCGAACTTAAAAAAGGGTCCTCTCCGTCTCCTGAAGTAACTGCCGGGCAATGATCAGCCTCATGATTTGGGCTGTCCCCTCATAGATCTGAATGACTTTGGCATCTCTCATCAACTTCTCCACCGGATGCCATTTCGTGTATCCCATCCCACCATAGATTTGAACCGCATTGGTCGTTACCTGCATGGCCATATCCGCTGCAAAGGCCTTGGCGATGGCTGCCTCTTTCGAATTCCGGATTCCCTGATCTGCCTGCCAGGCAGCCTTCCAGACCAGAAGCCTTGCAGCCTCAATATCCTTCGCCATATCTGCCAGCATAAATTGGACAGCCTGATGCTGGGCAATGGGAACTCCAAATTGAATTCTTTTTTTGGCGTATTGGGTAGCCAATTCCAGAGCCGTTCGTGCAATCCCCACAGATCCTACAGCAATCATCGGTCGAGTGATATCAAGCGCCGCCATCGCCTTTTTAAACCCCTCCCCTTCTCCCCCCAGGAGATTTTCCTTGGGAACCTTCACATTCTTGAAGATCATGGAAGTGGTATTGGAAGCCCTCTGACCCATCTTGTCAATCGGTTCCCCATGGCTGACCCCTTCTAAATGGGAAGGGACGATGAGGCTGATGATCCCTTCGTGTCTTTTCTTAGGATCAGTGGTCGCAAACACGAGATAAAAATCGGCGTATCCTCCATTGGTGATCCACATCTTGTCTCCGTTGAGGAGATAGTGATCTCCATCGAGAAAGGCAGTGGTCCGCATGGAAGCAGGATCCGATCCTACTGTCGCTTCACTTAAACAGTAAGAGGCGATGCTAAACTTTGAGCAGAAAGGCCTGAGAAAGCGCTTCTTCTGATCCTCTGTCCCAAACTTTATGATAGGATAGAGTGCCAATGTGCTCACAAAGATGGAGACGTACATCCCCATGCAGCCTGCTGCCAGTTCTTCTGAGATAATGCAGTTATCCAATACGCCCAAGCCTTGCCCACCATATTTTTGGGGAACCAGTGGGGTGAAGAAGCCCTCGCGATGAGCCTTCTCCATCACATCGACAGGAAAGGTTCCATCCCGATCATGTTGGGCTGCTACAGGCAGAATCACTTCTTTAGAAAAGCGTCTCGCCCTTTCTTGAAGGGTCCTCTGCTCCGGCGTCAAATCAAATCCGATCATTTCTTCCCTCCATATTCATAGAATCCTCTCCCCGTCTTCACGCCCAGATATCCTGCTTCCACATATTTGGCGAGGAGTGGGCAGGGTCGGTATTTATCCCCAAATGCCTCCTGGAGAACACTCATGACAGACAAAACGGTATCCAGTCCGACCAAATCGGCAAGCGCTAAAGGGCCCATCGGATGATTGGCCCCCATCTTCATGATGGCATCGATATCTTCTGCTTTTCCCAACCCTTCATAAAGAATAGTAATGGCTTCATTCATATAACTGAAGATAAGCCGACTCGATATAAAACCAGGAAAATCATTCGCCTCAAAAGGAGTTTTGCCTAATTTCAAACTGAGCTCACGAGTGATACGAAAGGTTTCATCCGACGTGACCAGTCCACGGATGATTTCAATCAATTTCATTACGGGCGCTGGATTGAAAAAATGCATTCCGACCACGCGATCTGGTCTCTGGGTGACGGAAGCGATCCGGGTGATGGAGATCGAAGACGTATTGCTTGCAAGGATTGTTTCTTTCCGTGTCAATTCGTCTAGCTTTCTGAAAATGTCCCATTTTAAAGGGATATTCTCAACCACGGCTTCGATAACAAAATCGCACTTATCAAAATCTTCCAGCTTCGTTGTTGTCGAAAGCCTCTGGAGGATTGCTTCTTTTTCAGGGGCCGCCATTTTCCCTTTTTCGATACGCCTGTCAAAATCTGTGACAATTCTCAATTTCCCCTTCTGGACTGTCTCCACGGTCACATCCCTCATTAGGACATTGAACCCAGAAGTGAGGGCCACCTCGGCAATCCCGCTTCCCATCTGTCCTGCTCCAACTACTCCAATCATCTTAATCTCCATTTCCGCACCTCCTTTAATGAATCCACCCATTGCATAAAAAAATTTCAAAAGGCACACTCAAAAGCCTTTTTAATGAAGCCATCCTATTATCACTCTATACATCTTATCCTTTGATTTTCAACCTGCTTTATCATTCGTCCCTAAAAATACTGTCTTTCTAACCATGAACTACAGGATTCACCCTATTTATTGTTCAAATTTTATAAGGGAGCCTGATTGGTGTGATTGATCCTACTCTTTGAGAATGGCGAAAAAGGATTGGAAAACTATACGATAACCATCTCACACTTGGGGTTCATTCAGATCGCTTCTCGATGGGGATAAATTCACATGCTTGTGGACCGCAGTAATTCTCAATATAATCTGCGTCAGGCCGATAGAGTTCGGATTTTGGTCGAGCTTCAGCAAACTTCTCTTCGATGATGTGTGCTGCCCATCCCGAGATCCTTGAGATAGCAAAAGGAGAGGAGAGAGCCCCTAAAATTAAAAGGTAATAACTGGTGACTTCAAAGGAAGCAGTTCTAAAAAGGAGATGGAGAAGAAGAAACAGAGATGAGGCCATTAAAAGGGCAATGGGAAAATGGACAACCATGGGATGGGGGTGGCGCCTCGCCATCGGGAATTTATGGAGGAGGTTTTGGAGAAAAGGTGGAAGATGCTTTAGTTCCTCGGGTACCCCCTTCTTCAGGATTCCAACTTGAGAAAAACGCTCAAATACCTCTATCCCATGGGGTGCGGCTGAAATCTCTCCGCTCAGATCCTTTCCAGAGGGATGCCTATTCATATGAATCCCTTTGGACCAGAGAGGGCTTTTTGAAACATCGTAAACCTTTCCTTCAAAAGAGATATGAACAGGTCTCCCCTCTTTTCCATTAAAAGTAGACAATTCCTCGGAACTAAATTCTTTCATATCTTCTCCCGTCCCTTCATTTCTTTTTAGGAGGTGCTTTAGATGCTGGGAATTCAGCTACATAATAGACCAAAGCCCATCGCTCCTGTTCAGAGAGCTGATCCCATTTAACCATTGCTGTATTAGGGATTCCCTTGGTGATCACTTCAAAGACCTTCTTCAGATCCCCTTTCGAATAAGTCCATTGACTTAAGGGTAAATTTAAGGTTTGTGGGGGGGGCTTAAGGGCAAGACCTGCAGGCCCTTTTCCATCTCCCTTGGCTCCATGACAGAGCGCACAGTTCGTCTCATAGAGCTTCTTTCCCTGGCTTAATAAATCGGGAGTCTTTTTAGGGGGAATTGGGTCTTTTGCGTGAGCCGTCCCCAGGAGAAAAAGAAGAAGAGATTCAGTAATCACTTGACATAATATCTTTCTCATTGTTTTCCTCCTTGAGATAATAAAGTATTGTCAAAACTTTTTTCCCCTCTCCCCTTGGCCTGTCTGCGCGAAGTCCTGCCTTACGGGACGAAGGCAGAGGAGAGGGCTAGAGTGAGGGGTAACCTTGCAGTATCAGCAGACTTTTTTCTGTTTGATTCTAACTCTAAACTGACCTTCTTTTTCGTTTATTATACAAAAAGACGACGTGATGACGCAAACTTATCAGGGGCAACCCCACGGTAAATTTGTTCTCTTTCTTTCATAGGCTAGATCAGGCATGGGCGCATGAGTTTTTTGTCATCCTTAAATAGTCGAAGACCAAACGGACGTTACGTGTCAGCTCTCGCATTTACTGTGCGACACTGCGTAGTTTTTTGGATTTGATGACTCCGATGGCGAATCGCCGGAGCCGGGTGATGTTTTCCGGGCCGTAGCCGGTACGGATTCGACTGCGATCTTCATTGTAGTTCCAATCGATGATGTAGTGACAGCTATTCTCAATGGTCCAGTGGCCGCGATTAACATTGAGGATACGCTCTGGGTCAGCTTACTCCGCCGTTCGACTGGTGATGCCGTAAGCGATTTTACAAAAGCGGATGCCGCTCTTTTTCTCTATAGAGCGTCGTTCGATGAGGAACGCTTGTCCGACGTAGGGGAAGTCGAGGTAGTCATCGAGTTCGGTGTTGGTCCAGATCTTTCGGATTTCGATTCGTCCATGGTCGGGGGGCGTATACTGAACGAAATCCGGTTGCTGCCGGTCCTGGAACAATAAGGCGAGGTCTTGCAGAACCCCCCGCGGGTTTCCTTTGACGGTGAAATGACAATGCCTTCAAGCAGCGGCATAGCCATCTTGATCTCGTTGGCGCGTTTGAGTTCTTCATTGTCTTCTACGGGCAGGGCGTATCCCTTGGTGGGTACGAAAACCCACACAGAAGGAAGAGACCATCTTGAGGACTCTTTCCTGAAATGTTGTTTTTGCCATTTTTCTTCAGAGTAAAATACTTCATTTGGTAATCGTTATCTGCAATACTGGCCTAAAACCTTCCTTCCTATCTTTGGTCACTTTTTAAACTTGAAAGACCCCTTAAATTCGTTGACTTAAATCAAAGACTTTCGGTCGACAATATTGTATTGGTATAGATAAGTTGGAGAGATTCATTTGAGATTGAAAGAACTAGAAACGGTCTCTTTTTACACGGCAACGCTGGCACCTGGGATTTCATTGGCAAGGGAGTAACAAACATGTAGGTCTACGATCTTGCTGAAGCAGCGGGAAACACAAAACCAACATAGGGAAAGGAGGAAAGTATATATGAACATGAAGATCCTCATCTACTCGTCCATCTGGATAAGATTATGCCTCATCATTGCCGTATTAGGTTTGCTCCTTCTGGAGTACAGCCGTGTTTCGGCATCTGAAATAAAGGTTCCAAGGATTACCAAGGAAGAGGTGAAGTCCATGTTGGGGGATCCTGATGTAATTATTTTGGATGTCCGGGCAGCCCGGAATTGGAGTGAGAGCGAATGGAAAATAAAAGGCGCAGTCCGAGAGGAGCGCAAGGGGGAAACCAGTGACTGGATGGACAAATATCCGAAGGACAGGACCTTTGTTCTCTATTGTGCCTGAACGGCCGAGGCATCGAGTGCCAGTGTGGCACGGAAATTCATCGCCAACGGTTACACAAAGGTCTACGTCCTTAAAGGGGGCTGGCGCGAATGGAATGAGGTAAATTACCCCGTTGAGGCGAAATGAATTCAGGAGGTTGTTATGAGAGCGAAAAGAAGTTTGTTTGTTGTTTTGATAGCTATATTGCTGGCGGGATGTGCATGGATTCCTGCTCGCAAGGAGGTCCAAGTTGATCTCACCCTCCCTATAGGTAAGATCGAGGATAGTCAATTTACAGGAGTCAGGTATCCCTTCAAGATCTCGGCCCCTCCTAACTGGAAGATAGCAACCAAGTTTCCACCTTTTATGGAGGAGATGGGCTTTGCTGTTGAAGGTTTAGAGGAGTCGGAAGTCTTTCTATACAACCTGTCCACTCAGTCGAACTTTCAGATCGATTTTGTAGGGGCGGGAAGATATTCCAAATTCAACCAGAAAATCATGGAGTGGTTGGTGGGGACAGCTGCCACTTCAAGTTTCAAAGAGGAATTTGAAAAAGATTATGGAAAAGCCGCACAGTTTGATCTTGGCCCCACAACTCCTTATTCCCTGAAAGGGGTTCCGTATGCAGCGAAAAAATATGCGACCTATACCTACAAAGGGGTAAAGTGGACGCATGGATGGATTTATGGGTTTTCAGAACCTTATCAGATTTTCATTATTTACATGATCCTTGAAAAGGAGGGGTCGACGGACCATCAGGATATAGAAAAGATTCTGAACTCTTTTGAGGTGCTGTCAAGGAAATGAAAGGGGATGAAGATGAAGATTGAGATTCTGGGGGATGGTTGTTCACGCTGTGATAAATTTTATGAGAATGTCCTTAAACCCGTTAAAGAGAGTGGAAAAGAAGCTGAGGTCGTCAAAGAAATGGATCCCCCCAAAATAGCCCATTATGGCGTCCTCTCCTTGCCAGGCCTGGTGATCGATGGTGTGTTAATAGTATCGGGCAAGGTTTCAAAGGTGGAAAAAATTAAAGATTGGATTAAATAGCCTAAGGAAAGGATGACAGTCCCCTCAACATCGATAGTTAAAAAATGGTTGGAAGAGGGAAAGGGGTTCTGTTTTTAAGAAGGGAGGATCCCTTGAAGAGCACGACACCGACAGACCAACTGAAGGCGGAACACGAGAAAATTTTGATATTGCTCGGTATTCTCGAGAGAATTTGTGCCAGGCTCGAAGCAAAGCGGAATATAAATCCTCTCTTTTTGGGACAAGTGATCGAGTTCATGAAGATCTTTGTCGACAAATTTCACCATGGAAAAGAAGAAGATTTACTATTTCCCGCGATGCGGAAAGCTGGGGTTCGTAGAGAACCAGGCCCCATTGGCGAATTAATGATCGATCACATCAAGGGCCGCTCGCTGGCCAGGAACATGAACCTTGCCGCTGAGAGGTACAAGAAGTATGACCTGGGGGCGCCTCTGAGGTTTGTTGAGAGCGCGAAGAGTTATATCAGCCTTCTGATCGAACATATCCATAAAGAGGATGAGATTTACTTTCCCATGGCAGAAAAGGCCTTTTCGGAAATGCAGAAAAAAGAGCTTTTGGAGTCTTTCGAGGAGTTTGAAAGAACCGAGACTGGCCATAAAGAGCATGCCTCAATGCTACAGATCCTCCGAAACTTGGAGCAGACGGTCCTGCGCTGAAGGAAGGGTTGGAATGAACCGGACTACTACAGAGGGGGATAACAAAACATTTTATATCGTCCGTTAGGTCATCGGCGGTCCTAACAAATTAGGATATTAATCTTTCAATTGGCCGAGTCACTTTAATATTGGCCCCAGGCCTTTTTCGGACTCAATCGAAAAGGACCCGCTTGGGAGTTCGGTTCGTTCTCTCATGCTCTTAAGCCCCAGTCCTCTTTTAGCGCTTTTGAGAGAAAGAATTTCTTCTGAGTCTCCTTTACTTTGGTCTAAACCAATGGTCTCAGCAACAACAGAAGTCATCATTAATCCTCAAACCTCTAACCTTAGACCTTTTTTGTTGCCAATTGTAAGATACTGACTATGTAGATTATGACTCCGGTAAATAGCCCAAGCCCTCCGAAGAAAACGATCATGAACCAGGGCCTCATGAAGCCCTGAACAGTAAGAAAATCCATCCCCAATCCCCTCTGCATATATGACTGGATCACGCCTGCCACTCCAAAAGCTAAACCCATTACCGCCACACTGATAGTTGTGATCCAGAAGACCCAAAATCCTCTCTTTTGATTGAATTGTCCCAAGCCTTTCAATTTGGGCAAGGCATAAAAGATCAAGGTTAAGATAACCATGGCATAGGCACCAAAGAAAGCCATATGACCGTGGGATGCGGTCACCTGAGTTCCGTGGGTCCAACGATTAACAAAAGGTAGGGTATGGGCAAATCCCCAAACCCCTGCACCAATGAAATGAAAGATGGAGCAGCCCACCGCCCAGTAGAGTACAAGACGATTGGTGATTTCTATTTTTTTATGTCTCACATGATTGAGGGTATCAAAGACCATGAAGATGATGGGAACCGGTTCGAGGGCGCTGAAGATTCCGCCCCACCAGAGCCAATACCCTGGTGTTCCGATCCAATAATAATGGTGACCTGTTCCAACGATACCAGTGATGAGAACCAACGCCACCTCAATATAAAGCCATTTCTCAATGACCTGGCGATCCACACCAGTGATTTTCAATAAGATAAAGGCCATGAGGGAGGCAGCGATTAGTTCCCAGGCCCCTTCCACCCATAGATGAATAACCCACCACCAGTAGTAGTAGTCGAGCGTAAGGTTCTTAAAGAAGGGGATTCCGAAGAGCCACATAACAGCCAACATCACGATGCCTCCCAAAAGCATGCCCTGGATAGCTGTCCATTTCCTTGTCCGGATCATCGTGAGAAAAACATTGAAGATAAAGATCAAAGCTACGACCACAATGGCCCATTTCAGTTCAACAGGTAATTCTAAAAGCGGTCTGCCTGCTGTCCAGCCAAAGAGAAAACCGATGACTCCCACCAGGCCTCCAAGGAGCAAGAGCCAGAACTGAAGGTTGGCCAACTTTGTGCTGAAAAGCTCTGTCCCAGATTCTTCCGGAACAATATAATAAGTTCCTCCCATGAACCCGAAGATCATCCAGACCACGAGGAGATTCGTATGGATAGCTCTGGCGGTGTTAAAAGGGAAAAATCCAATGAGAGGGTCCGGCCAGATGTATTTGGAAATGAGAAGCAAACCGACGATGACCTGGAGGCCAAAGAAGATTGCCGAGATAACAAAATATTTCAGCGCCACTTTTTGCGATTCGTAAGTCATTTTTTTCCTCCTTATTAAAAAGGGCTCAAGAGTCCCAGGATTCAAGGGTTCAAGTATTAGCCAACAATGTCTTTACGTTAATACCCCATTTCGTCTTACTGCTTTTAAAGATCCAATGACCAATTGTTTTCATTTGAGGCTTGCTAAATAATCGAGCAAAGCACGAATTTCACCCTCTGAAATCTGTGGAAAAGCAGGCATCTGGGTATTTGGATTAATTGATTTCGGGTCTTTGATCTGTTTAGCC
>CAZEKS010000001.1:0-23795 GCA_964512795.1 uncultured Syntrophaceae bacterium | reverse complement strand
CAGAGGTTCTTCTGCTTGATGAGCCGTGCTCGGGATTGGATCCCATCTCGACAGCCAGCATTGAGGAAACTCTCATTCAATTGAAAAAGGACTATACCATCATTCTGGTGCCTCATAACGTTCAACAAGCCTCCCGGGTGGCCGATCGGGCAGGATTTTTTTTGAACAGCGAGTTGGTTGAAAAAGGGCCGGTTTATCAGATCTTTACCAAACCCATAGACAAGCGAACCGAAGATTATGTGACCGGACGCTTCGGTTAAAGTTAGAAAAGCTGTCAGGTAAAACGAGTAATGTTCTAAAATCGGTGTAATCTCTGTTTGAAATCTGCGTAATCATCTATAATAAAAGGAGACAGCGATGGCCACAGAAACTCATTTTCAAAAGGAATTAGAAGAATTGAAGGAGAATCTCCTAAAGATGGCGACGATGGTAGAAGAGGCCATCCGTGATTCCGTCCAATCTTTAGTCAAAAGAGATTCTGACCTTGCCCAAAAGACGTTTGAGTTTGAAGATCGAATTAACAAAATGGAAATCGTCATCGATGATATGTGTTTGAAACTTCTCGCTCTAAGACAACCCATGGCCGTAGACCTCCGCTTCATCACCTCAGCGATGAAGATTATCACCGATCTTGAAAGAATGGGGGACCAGGCAGTGAATATTGCCGAGCGCGCTCTCTCATTAAACCAGGAACCTCAGCTCAAGCCCTATATCGATATTCCCCGGATGGCTGAGATTGCCCAGACGATGGTCAAGGATGTGTTGGATGCCTTTGTAAACCGGGACTCCACGCTGGCCCGATCCGTTTGCGTAAGGGATGATCTGGTTGATGGGTTAAATGACCAGGTGATGCGGGAACTCCTCACCTATATGGTATCCGATCCAAAGACCATTACTCGAGCGGTCCACCTGCTGATCGTTGCCCGATGTCTGGAGAGAATTGCCGACCATGCCACGAATATTGCTGAAGATGTGATCTTTATGGTGGATGCTTTGGTCATCAAGCATCATGCCGATGAAAAGAAGGAAGAACCGGGAACGTAGAAAATCCAAATTTCAAATTCCAAATCTCAGATGAATATCAAAGTCCAAATTCTAAACTTTTTGACATTTGGGCTTGAAATTTGGTTTGGGATTTGAACTTTGACATTCGACATTGGCTAGACAATTTTGCAAAACAACAATATGGTAAACTCATCTCACCAAAAATTCGATACCGACCCTGATATCCTCAAAAAACAGGTGGTTGTTGAAACTTATCGATCCAGAGGACCAGGGGGTCAGAGGAAGAATAAGGTTGAAACAGCGGTCCGTATAAAGCATCTTCCTTCTGGGATCACAGTGGTGGCTACGGAACATCGCTCCCAGTCAGAAAATCGAAGGCTCGCCTTTGAACGGCTTCGTGATCGTCTGATTAAGTTGAATCGGCCAAGAAGACGCCGAATACCCACCTCACTCCCTTTGAGAGCCGTTGAAGAAAGAATGGAAGAAAAAAAGACCCGCTCCACAAAGAAACGTCTGAGACAAAAATCCAAAAAAGCGTTGGAGGAGTGGAATTAGAGAAGATCCAGTCAGGTGCAAGGAAGAGTATGGACAATAAGGTAAAAGAAGCGATCTTCAGAAAAGTAGAAAATGAACCCTTTGTTCAAAAGTTCGGGATCAAACTGTTAGACCTGGATGAAGGATATTCCAAGGTGGCAATGGAATTCACTCCGGATATGGAAAATATCTTAGGTATGGCCCACGGTGGAGCGTTATTTGCCCTGATTGATGAGGCGTTTGAAACCGCTTCAAACTCCCATGGGACCGTGGCGGTGGCTTTGAACATGAACATCACCTATATCTCCTCACCTGCTCCAAAAAGCAGGCTCATTGCAGAGGCGCGGGAATTCAGTCGGACCCAAAGAACTGCTAACTATGAGATCAAGGTGTTCGATGAGCAAAAGAATCTGATCGCCTCGTGTCAGGCCCTGGTCTACCGAAAAGGGGAGAAACTTCCCTTTCTCAAGGAAATAGAGCCTTAAAAGAACTTCAAAAATCAATTCCATAAATGGATGGACGTTCCCGATTGGAACCTCGACTTCATAAATTTATTTCCCCTTGATCTGCACATATCGGGCAATCCCATTTCTCGTAATTAATCCTATGATCTTATCCTTCTCGGTGACCATGATCCGGCCTTTGTCTTCTTTGATCATCAATTCAAGAGCCTTCATGACATCGGCATCGGGAGAGACCTCCCACTTCTTGTCATGGGGCACCAACTTATCAGACACCTTCACCCTCCCCCAATCCTCTCTCGGAACATTTTTGACTTCCTTTAGGGTGAGGATGCCGAGAAATTTTCCGTCATCGGTCACAGGAAATCCGCCATATCCAAACCTGAGAAAATATTCATCCACCGCCTTATCGATGGTCATGGATGGATTTAATGTTCTCATATCGGTCACCATGATATCTTTCACTTTAATCCCTGAAAGGGTTTCCTGAAGGGTCGCCTGTTGATAACTTGCCTGTGCCGCGCTATAAAGAAACCACCCGATAAACATCAGCCATAATCCTCCTGAGCCACCTGTGAAAATCGAGAACAGTCCGAAGAAGATGAAAAAGAGGGCAATCCCTCTTCCGATACTGGATGCCTTCTGGGTCGCATAAGCATAATCCTTTTTCTTCCCCCATATGGCTGATCTCAATACCCTCCCTCCATCCATTGGGAAACCAGGGATGAGATTGAACACACCGAGGATTAAATTTATTTGTGCCAAGTAAGCGAAAAGGGCCTTAGCCCCCCCAGCCGTATTGATTGTCAAGATAAAGAAAAAGGCGGAAAGGAGAAAACTTGACAAAGGGCCGGCAATCGCAATCCAGAATTCCGCCTTCGGATGAGGTGAATCCCCCCTCATTTGGGCCACGCCTCCAAAGATAAAGAGCGTAATGCTTTCGATGCCAAGTTTATATTTTTTTGCCACATACGAATGGGCGAGCTCATGAAATGCCACGGATGCGAAGAGAAGCAAGGCCGCCAGAGCTCCGCTGATCCAGTAAGAAACGAACGGAAGGTCAGGTGTCACCTGAGGAAAATAACGAGAAGATAACAGCCAGGTAATGAGACCAAAGACGATCAGCCACGAAAAGTGTACACGAATCGGTATTCCCATGATGGTGCCAATTTTCCACGCTCCTTTAAGTGATGCACTATTCATATCTTCTCCTCCTTTTCAAAACTTCAAATCTATGAACTATTCCCACAGCCCTTGTCATTTCTCCCCTTACTATTTCAACGAACGATGTTTCTACGATATTACTTTTCTCAGTTAATGCTGAGATTATCGAAAGTATGCTTTCAGCACATACTCCTGGATCATTCGATGCGTGTTGAAAAACGAACCATTGAGAGCGATGCAATGCCGCATCACATCCACAATACGATCTCGATCACGGTAGAAGAGAGGACGTTTCAAAGATTTCGTCGAGGGTGCCAAATCCGCCCGGGAAGACAATCAGCGCATTTGCCCGCATGAGGAAGTGCATCCTTCGAGAGGGCCAAACTCACATTTGGATTCCAAAGCGGTCCCACACAGATTCTCCTTCTTTAATCTCTTTCCCTTTCAGATGGCGAAATGTTTTCAAAAGGAAATACCCCAAAGGGATGACCCCAGCGACAATGATCGTCAGATCGGGGATAATTCGGACCATCCCGAGAAAGGAGACGATCGGCCTTTCGAAAAACGAAGCGTCCCGAGCTATCCAGAGGCCCTCTTGATAGCTCGTCCATGCCTGGAGAACTCCCACTGGAAATAATGTTCCCATGGTCAGGAGGAAAAGACCGATATTGAACCCCCAGAATGAAACCTTGAGTATCGAATCGTTCCAGAAGCCTCTTTGGACCATCCCCCTCCATGAAAACAGCAAAAGTCCGATGGAAAGCATGCCATACACTCCAAACAATGCCCCATGAGCGTGATTCATGGTTAAGTAGGTTCCGTGCTCGTAATAGTTGACAATCGGCAGATTGATCAGGAAGCCAAAAACCCCTGCCCCCAGAAAGTTCCAAAAAGAGGAGGCCGCGAGGAAATAAAGGGGCCATCTATATGGAAATTCTCTGCCCTCCTTCCGGATCGATTTGTATTCGAGAAGGCCACGCACCACCAGACCGAAAAGAGGTATAGGCTCCAGTGAGGAGAAGACCGCGCCCAGCCCCAGCCAGAAGGAAGGTCCTCCGTACCAGAAATAATGATGGGCTGTCCCGAGAATGCCACTAAAAAACACAAGGGTGGCCGTGAAGTAGGCCACCGTCAAGGCAGCCCTGGCCGAAGCCAAGCCCATGCTGACGAGAAGGAGGGAGATCACAGCGATCCCGAAGAACTCGAAGATGCTTTCCACCCAGATATGGACGACAAACCACCTCCAGTAGTCGGCCATGGTAAGATGAGATCCTCTGCCATATAACAATCCGAATCCAAAAAAAGCGACCACGAGAATTGCGCTGAAAACGTAGAAAGTCACCAAGGAGCTAAATTCGCTCTTTTGGCCCTTTTTCAAATGGCGGGCCAATGGACGATAGATGATCACAAGCCACGCAATCAGTCCCATAAAGAGCAGGATCTGCCAAAATCGCCCCAATTCGAGAAACTCCCAGCCCTGATGGCCTATCCAGAACCACCAGTCGCCCAGAAGTCCCTTGATCCCGGCAATTTCTCCAAGAAGGCTTCCTCCTGCCACGACCAGAATGGCAACAAACAAGATCTGAACGAGGTTCGATTGTCTCTTGGGCTCAACACCTCCGACAATCGGCGCCAGGTAGATCGCAGACCCAATCCAGGTGGTGGCGATCCAGAAGATGGCAAGCTGAAGATGCCAGCTCTTTGCCCAGCTATAGGGGATGATCGCCGCGATGATGGGAAAGTAGAAACTGCCAGGGTTAACGGTATAGTGGGCGAGAAGCCCTCCGAAGCTTGTCTGAATCAGAAAGAGAAGAATGACGACCAGAAAATACTTGGCGGCCGCAGATTGACTGGGTGTTAAGGGCATATCAATCATCTTTTCTGAGAGCGGAATCCCCTTGGCCGCTCCATACCAAATCCCGTAATGGTGAACAAAAAAGATGAAGATGCCCAGGACCACGAACAATGCAAAGATACCTCCGAGGGTCCAAAGGTAGACCCCTGCCGTGGGGACATTGCCCACGCTTCGGTCAGCGGGCCAGTTGTTCGTGTAGGTATAATCCTTGTCTGGCCTATTGGTGGAGGCCACCCAAGCCGTCCAGAAAAAGAATCGGGATACCTGGAGGCGTTCCTCTTCCAATCGAACGGTGCCGGGAAGAAACCCATACCGTCTTTCCCCTTCTTTGAAAGTCTTTTCCCAGAACCGGTGAATAGGCTCGAGGGATGATGCTTGAGCTTTTGTCAATGTCAGTGTGTCTTTGACGGGATCGTACCGGTTCGTTCTAAGCTCCCTCATCGTTCTCAGGTTAATAATCTCCTTCTGTAAGTCGTCCAATGATGCATAAGGTTTTCGGTGTTCTTGGTCCGCTAAATAATTCCTCACCGAATCCCCAAGATAGCGAAGCGTCTTGGCCGAGAACTCCATTCCCCTCTGGGATCCGTGACCCCAAACACTCCCATGATCCATCAACCCATAGCGTTGGTATACGTCCTGTCCATCGATGATATCTGATTTTAGAAAGAGGACGTTGCCTTCGGGATCCACTACCTTCCCCGGGTACGGAGCTAGCTGGCCTTTGGCGAGATATCCACCGCCGAGCAAGACGACGAGAGAGATGGTAAAACTGATGATGACAGCCCACTTTAGTTTTTCAATCGACATACCTCACCTCCACTGATGCATTTTTTTCTTCAACGATTCCTCACCCGCCGCGTCCTGGTGATCTGAGATCCATTCCTTGAACGTAAAACTCGATTACAGATGATCCATGAAAGGAAATCGAACTATCCTTCAAACCAATTTCTGAAATATTGAAGTAATCTGATCGCCTCTTGTCAGGCTCTGGTCTACCGAAAGGGGGGAGAAACTTCCTTTTCTCAAAGACTAAAAAAGGGGTTAGAAGCATTCTCGACACCTCTAAACCCCTTGGACTGTTTTGGTAGCGGGGGCTAGATTTGAACTAGCGACCTTCGGGTTATGAGCCCGACGAGCTACCGGACTGCTCCACCCCGCGATCTAATGTTTTAATCATTTCTAATCCATTCATAATAGTTTGTCAAGCTTTTCAAGGCGTTCCTTGACCTATTCGACGGGCCAAGGTCTTCCCCACATCAGGAGTCAGCTAATGACACTCAGGGTCAACCCTGAGCACTTCGGCCTGAGCGGCTCGATTGAGCTCGCCGAAGTCCCGGGCCGAAAGCATCAACCGTCTTTTTTGTATGGAAGTCGAAGGGTTGACAACCCCCCATCCGTCCCGTAGAATACGTTTAAGATTTAGCCGTGGCCATGCCTACCGGCAGGTCGGTAAGACTCGTAACCGAGCAGATGTACGACATGACGAAATTCCTATGAAAAAAACCACTTACTTCTATATCTGGAAGGAAATTCTCCCCATCTTTCTCATAGGTCTGATGACCTTCACGATTATCCTCCTGATGGATAAGATCTTCAAGCTGATCGAATTAATTATTAGGGGGGGAAATATTGCAAACATCTTCATGCTCCTCATCTTCATCGCCCCTTCCTTCCTCACCTTTACAATCCCCACCGCAGTCCTCCTCGGAATCCTTCTCACCCTTGGCCGGCTATCCGGGGATAGTGAAATTATTGCCTTCAAAGCTTCTGGAATAAGTCTTTATCAGCTATTTGTCCCCATCTTTCTTTTTTCCATCAGCGCCTTTCTGATCACGAATTTTTTGGTCTTCTACGGGCTCCCATGGGGCAACCGAGGTTTTATGTCCACGCTCCGTCTCATTGCCCAATCTAAGCCGGACGTTGAAATCAAAGAGCGAATTTTCAACAGTTTCAAAGACCTCGTAGTCTATGTGGACAAGATCCCCATTCAGGGGGAAAAGATGGAGGGGATTTTAATTTTTGATGAAAGGGAGAAGGGGAATGTCAACACTATATTCGCTCAAGAAGGTTTTTTCATCAGCCATCCCTCGTCTCAGGAAGTGGCATTAAAGCTTCTCAATGGGAATATTCATCGGTTTGAATCCCGGACAAAGGCATATCAAAAAATTAAATTTGACGCCTATGATTTAAAAATTGAAATAGGGAGGACCCTCGCGGCCATCGAAAAAAATCTTAAAGAACATGAGATGTCGATCGGTGAGATTAAAAAGAGAATCGAAGAGGGGAAGGAGAAAGGGGAAGACACCACGGAACCGGAGGTAGCACTCCACAGACTATATGCCATTCCCTTTGCATGCATCGTTTTTGGTCTCATCGGCGTTCCCTTAGGAATTCAACCCCGACGTTCAGGAAGATCGTACGGATTCGTCTTTGGCATCCTCATCATATTGGCTTACTATGTTTCCCTCATCGCCTTCGAGATGCTCGCTTTGAGAAAAATTGTTCCCGCCTTCTTAGCAGGTTGGTTTCCTACCTTTATGTTCGGGAGTCTGGGTATCTATCTTCTGATCAAGGCAGCTAATGAGTCACCCTTCAAACCAGCTGTATGGGTGATCGAAGGTCTCGATCTCCTCCAAAATAAATGGAGAAAAATATTTAACCATGTTTGATCGTCATCGGACTCTCCATCGCTATGTCATTCGCGAATTCCTGAAGATATTTGGTTTAAGTCTAAGCAGCTTGAGCCTCATCTATATCGTTGTGCTGTTTTTTCAAAAGATGAATCTCTTCAGCAAGAATAATGCTCCTTTTCACCTGATCTTCGTTTATCTCCTTTACAAAATTCCGGAGGTTACCATTCAATGGACCCTCCCTTATGCTATTCTATTGGCGATCCTTCTTACGCTGGGCACCTTCTCTCGACATAGTGAGATCACTGCAATGAAAGCGGGCGGCGTCAGCCTTTACCGAATTACATTTCCACTCGTTTTCATTGCCCTCATGATCAGTTTTATTTCCTTCCTCGGTAATGAATATCTTGTTCCCATTACTTATCACAAAACCCGATACCTATTAGAGGTTCAGGTTCGGAAAAGAGAATCAGCGGGTTCTTTCAAGAATTTTAAGATTTGGTATCGCAGCGACCACCGCATCATGAACATTCAACTTCTCGATCCTCATCAGAAGGTCTTGAACGGTTTCACCCTTTATCAATTTGATGACCATTTTCAATGTACGAAACGGATTGATGCCCGAGAGGTAAAATGGGTGGAGGGTCAATGGTGGTTCTATGACGGAACCGTCCGCGATTTTGGAGAGGGGGGCTCCACTGAAATTGCTCCTTTTGAGAAAATAGAATTCGATTTGGGGGAAGATTGGGAATCTTTACAAAGAATCGGGCGATCTTCGGGAGAGATGAGTTACGGAGAACTCTGGACCTACATCCAGAAGATCCAAGCTTCAGGCTACGACGCGACCCGATATCTTGTTGGTCTCTATTCTAAGCTCTCGACCCCTTTATTAAACTTGATCATGGTCCTGATCGGCATTCCCTTTGCTTTGAAAACCAGTCGGTCCGGGGGAGTAACCATGAGCATCGGGATTAGTGTGATGATTGGCTTTGCCTACGCTGTCATCTTTTATATTTTTATCTCCTTCGGAAAATCGGGGGTGCTCTCCCCCTTTCTCTCATGCTGGACTCCTACCCTTCTCTTCGGTTTGGCGGGAATTTTCACCTTGATGAGCATCAGACAATAAATTTCAGCATAGCGCAGAGCGCATAGGGCATGGCGTTAAAGATTCAAAATTCTCATAGTCCTATCGCTGAGTAGTCTTGTAATGATTTAGTCGGATAATTTTTTAATTCTTTGACTATACAACTTTGAGACGATGCGGGTAGGCGGCTATTTGATCTCTTCTTCGCTATGCTCTTTGCGTGAGTTGGTTAGGGACCGGTAAGCGCATTCAGATAGGAATTGATTTCTTTAAACGTATCGGTCAGGAAGAGAATCCCGATGCCAATCAGGAAAAGACCGCTCACGACGTTGATGACCCTCATATATCGTTTTATTTTATCGAAGGCAGAGAGGAATGAATTAAAAGCGAGAGAGGAAAGAAAAAAAGGAATTCCCAGGCCTATTGAATAGTAAGCTAACAGCAGAATTCCGGTCGTAAAACTTTTCGATGTGCTGGCATAGATAAGGATCGTGGACAGGATCGGTCCGATGCAGGGGGTCCATCCTGCTGCAAAGGCCACTCCCACAAGTAATGAACCTATATAACCCAAGGGTTTTTTCTTCATCTCAAATCTTTTTTCAATTTGTAGAAAAGGAATATTGATGATTCCTGTAAAATGGATGCCCAGGAGGATGATCAGCACCCCTCCTCCTTTCATAATCCAGTACTGATATTGAGCCAAAAACTGTCCGAGATAGGTGGCCGAGGCACCCATTAGAATAAATACCAATGAAAATCCTGTGATGAAGAACAGGGAATGAAAGATAGTAACCCATCTCAACCTCGACCTGGCTTCAACATCCGTCAGTTCTTTGAAGGAAACCCCTGTGATGTAAGTGATATAAGAGGGAACCAGGGGAAGAACACATGGCGAAGCGAAGGAGAGAAGTCCCGCTGTGAAGGCGATCATCCCTGAAATCTGTTGTGGCTGGCTCATGGCTAATCGAAATTATTATACTTTATTCTTTGTCAAAAAGAAATGTTTTTAGCATCACCCTCCAGAGACTTCTGAAAAAATCTAAAAATATGCAGACCTCTCTGCTTAAGAAGATTAAATAGAAATTACGCAGATAACTTGCTCTCTGTTAAATCTTTGTAATCTTTCTGAGATCTTAGTAATCAGAGATATCTGATAAGAATTTTAATAGTTTTTCGGAGATCCTCCTTAACGCCGTTGACAACTCCTTGAGTTGATGGTAATTTTTAAACATCTTTGGTCAGATATTAAAGGGAGGAGAATCATGGCAATTTTAGAAATCAGTGTAGTTCCCATTGGTACCGGTGATACAAGCCTCAGCGCGTACGTGGCAGATTGCCTTCGTATTTTGAAAAAAGAAAAAGTCCGTTATGAACTTTCACCAATGGGAACAAACATCGAGGGGAGTCTTAAAGATCTATTCAAAGTCGCCTTTAAAATGCACCAGACCCCTTTCAAGAAAGGAGCCCTTCGAGTTTTAACCACTTTAAAGATTGATGATCGAAGAGATAAAAAGGGCACCCTGGAAGGGAAAAAGAAGGCGGTTCAGAATAAGTTAAGAAGAAAGAGTTGAGAGTTGAGAGTTATGAGTTATGAACTTAGAGCTGAGAATTGAATTGACTTCTTCATTAGGAGTTTTTGTATGAAGATCAAATGGTATGGACATGCGGCTTTTTTGATCACATCCGATCAGGGGACTAAAATCATTATAGACCCTTACGAACCTGGGGCTTTTGGTGGCCAACTTTCTTATGGGAAGATTAAGGATCAGGCGGATATCGTTTTAACCAGTCATGCGCATGCCGACCACAATTATACCAAAGATCTTCCTGGAACTCCTCAGATCATTAAAGGAAGCGGTTCCAAAACAATAGGGGGAATTTCAATGAAGGGCATCGCAACCTTTCACGACCCTTCTAAGGGAAGTGACCGAGGTGCCAACACCATCTTCACGCTCACGATCGATCATATTCAACTCTGTCATCTTGGAGACCTGGGCCATCTCCTGAGCGATAAAGAATTAGCTGAGATCGGCCCGGTGGATGTTCTTCTCATCCCTGTAGGTGGATTTTTCACGATCGATCCAAAAGAAGCAACCCATGTCGCCGACCAGATAAAACCTAAAATCGTCATCCCCATGCATTTCAAGACGGAGAAATGCGGATTTCCTATTGCACCGGTGGAGGACTTTCTGAAAGGAAAAACGAACACGAAGCGACTCAAAACTAATGAAGCCTCTTTTGACAAAGCGATGCTTCCTCAGCAGATGGAAATTGTGGTCTTAGAACACGCCCTGTGAACCCCGTTAGAAAGGGTGGGTTTCTAAATCCTACCCTTTCTTGATATAAGGATAGGAATTTATTTTGAAGCCCACCGGCTACAGGCCGGGGCTTCCCGGAAACGAAATATCGTTTTAATTGTGCTCCTTAACCCCGCCTATCCCGCTTTGGCGGGACGGGGCACTTGCCGGTCAGCTTGTCATAAGGGGCATGTTTTTCTAACGGGGGCAAAACCTATGGAAGGATATCGTCTCAATCTACTGCTCTCTCGGGAACAGATCGCTTCCCTCGTCCAAGGCTTGGCAGATCAAATCTCGAAGGATTATGCCGGAAGAGAATTGGTAATGGTTTGTATCCTGAAAGGGGCCTTCATGTTTCTCTCCGACCTGGTCCGTTATCTCAAGATTCCTGTGAAAATCGACTTTGTAAGATTAGCCAGTTATGGGTCCGGAATGAAGAGCTCTGGCAATATTGAGATCACCAAGGATATTGAGCTCCCCATCGAAGGCAAGGATATCCTCATCATCGAAGATATCATCGATAGCGGTCACACCCTCCAGTTTTTGAAAGACCGGATCATCCTCTCTAATCCTCGTTCTGTTAAGATATGTGCCCTTTTAGACAAGAAAGCTCGTAGAGAGGTTGAGATGAAGGCGGATTATCTTGGAATCGAGGTGGATGATGTCTTCATCGTAGGTTACGGAATTGACTTCAATGAGAACTATCGTCACTTACCTGAAATTCATTATGTCACTACCATCAATCACCCAACGGAATAAGGGATGGAGGTTTATCCTCCTCCTTCTTCTCTTACTCTTTTTGCAAAGTCCGGTCTTCGCCCAGCCCCAGCACGATGACATGGCTCTCTTTAAGGATGGAGAGATTCTCCTTTCAAAAGGAGAAACGGAAAAGGCACTTTGGCGTTTTAAGAGCGTGGTTACGGATTTTCCCCAGAGCCCTCTCTTCAATGAAGCCAAATTCAGGATGGGGGTTTGTTATACGCATCTTAAAAGGCCTCAGGATGCTATTCGTATTCTAAACGAGCTCTTCCAAACTTTCCTTTCCCCATCCAGAATGATGCAGATCCTAACTCTATTAGGAGACAACCATCTCGAATTAAAGGATCGTCTCACCGCACTCCATTGGTATGGAAAGGGTCTTCTCATTCGTGGTCAACCCAACGAGGAACTGAAGAAGAAGGTTAAATCCACGATGGACGCCTCGAATACAGAGGAAGAACTAAAGTCCATTGAATCTCTCTACCGCGGCGCCTATGCGGGAGGGTATGCCAAACTAAAATTGGCCCAGATGGCAAGGCGCCAGGGAAGCGATCTTGTTGCAAAAAGATATTTAATGGAATTAGATAAAGAATATCAAGGCACGGACTATATAATCCAAGCCAAAGAGCTTTTGGATACGATCTCTCTTTCCATGGGATCCAAATATACAGTGGGGGTCATTCTTCCTTTAAGCGGAATACATCGCCCCTTTGGAGAACGGGCCTTGCAGGGAATCCAGTTGGCTATCAAAGAAACGGATTACCCCCTGATCTCATTGGCCGTTCGCGATTCTAAAGGGAGCCCATGGGAAGCAGAAAAGGCAGTTGAGGAGTTGGTGAACAAAGAAAAAGTGATGGCCATCATTGGCCCCCTTCTCAGTATCGATGTAGACCAGGCAGCAACAAAGGCGCGGCAACTAAAAATCCCTCTTCTCACCTTCTCACAAAAGGGGCCCTCTTCGAATAAAGAGGATTTTGTTTTTCAGAATTCTGTTACCCCCTCGGAGCAGATTCGAACCCTTACTGAATTTATCATTCGAGAATTGGAACTCCGCACCTTCGCGGTCTTTTATCCCAACTCCCCTTATGGCCTTTATTTTAAGAACCTCTTCAATCAAGAGGTTACCCAAAGGGGGGGAAAGGTTTTAGGATCCGTCATTTATCAAGAGGATCAGACAGATTTCAGTCAGGAGATTAAGGGATTCTTTAAGATCAAGGCCATCCAAAAACCTGACACCAAGAGAAAGAAAGAGGATGAGTTCAAAGCCCTTTTCTCTGTAGATGGAGTTTTTATTCCTGACAGTCATGACCGCGTGGGCATGATCCTTTCCCAAATGGCTTATTATGATGTACAAGAAACTTTTCTTGGAACCAACTCGTGGAATGGCCCGGGCCTGATCTCAATTGGAGGGAAAGGAGCCGAAGGGTCGATCTTTGTCGATACGTTTTTTAAAAAGAACCCCTCCGCTTTGGTGGCTCGTTTTGTGGAAGAATTTCGAAAAACCTACCAACGGGATCCCGAGACCCTCGAAGCCTTGAGTTATGACGCAGCTAAATTGATAAAAGAGATTCTTCAATCCAAATCGGTCTCTTCTCCTTTGCAACTCCAAGAGGAGCTCCGGCAGGTAAAAAATTTTCAGGGGGTTTCTGGCCTGAAGGGTTTTGCTGAAGACGGGAGAGCGATTCGAACTCTGTACATCCTAAGGGTCAATAAAGGTCAAATAGAAAAAGTCTCACCCTGATTTAAAGGATTCAAGGTGTCCAGGGTTCAAGGGGTCAAGTGATATACTTTAGAATAAACCCTTGAACCCTATAATCCTTGAATCCTCGAACCCTCTTTAGCATGAAACCACTCCATTCCTGGAATGTCAGTGTGGAGGAAGCCATTCAGATTCAGGAGGTTCTGAAAGAACGGACCATTCTAAAAAGAACATTTTCAAAAGTAAAAACCATCGGAGGAGGAGATGTTGCCTATTCAAAAAAAGGGAATCTTCTCTTCGGTGCGATTGTCGTTCTCTCATTCCCGGATATGGAAATCCTCGATGTGGCAACGGCCGATGGCAAGATCCCTTTCCCCTATATCCCCGGCCTTTTAAGTTTTCGAGAAGGGCCGATTCTGATCAAAACCTTTCAGAAGCTAAGAATAAGACCCGATATCATGATTTATGATGGTCAAGGCATTGCCCACGCAAGAGGAATGGGGCTTGCCTCACACATGGGTTTATGGTTCGACCTTCCATCAATCGGTTGTGCCAAGACTCCTTTGTTAGATGAATTTATCTCCCCAGGAGCCTTAAAAGGAAGTTTTGAATGGATTCGAAAGGAAGGGAAGAAAGTGGGCGCTGTTCTTAGAACCAAGGAGAACGTGAAACCTCTTTTCATCTCACCAGGTCATCATATCGATTTATCGACCAGCATTCAACTCATCCTCGAAAGCTGCAAAGGATATCGTTTCCCCGAACCATTGCGCAAAGCGCATCAACTTTCACGTAAAATGCTGTAAGCTATTGAAAAACCCATAAATCCCTTTAATCGTTTTTTGAAATCCCTGCCTGCCGGCAGGCAGGCGATCTGCCCTTTCCCAAAATTATTTACTTATAACGTTCCAGATATCTTCCCAGCCTGTTCATTCCCTCTTTGATATTCTCCAAAGAATTAGCATAGGAAAATCGGATATATCCTTCTGCATTCGTTCCGAAGTCGATGCCGGGCGCCACGCCGACCTTTGCTTCTTTTAGAATGTCGAAGGCGAAGCGATAAGAATCGTTGGAAAATCTTTTTGCATTGGCCAGGACATAAAAAGCTCCTGTAGGCTCCACCGTGATTCTAAATCCTATCTCTCTCAGCTTTGGAATCAAAAAACGCCGTCGCTGGTCATAGGTATCCCTCATTCTTTGAATATCTCCTCCGGCCTCTTTCAAACCGGCTAAGGCTCCCCATTGGGCAAAGGAACTTGCAGAGATAAAAAGATTTTGCTGAATTTTTTGCATGGGTCGTATAAACTCTTTAGGTGCGATGAGATATCCCAGTCTCCATCCGGTCATCGCATAGAGTTTTGAAAAACCGTTGATGACAAAAGCACGATCCGTGAACTCAAGGACTGTGTGAATCTCCCCTTCATAGACCAGTCCATGATAGATTTCATCGGAGATAATAAAAGGGGAGAAATTAGCAATCTTTTTCATTCTATCTTCAGGCATCACATTTCCAGTGGGATTGGAAGGTGAATTGATCATGATCCCTTTTACCCTTGGGCTCAATTTCTCCTCGATCATCTCAGGAAGATACTGGAAGCCTTCCTCTTCCAACACCTTGACGAATACAGGAGATCCATCAACAAAACGAATGATATTGGGATAACAAGGATAATAAGGGTTGGAGAGGATAACCTCGCCCCCGGCTCCCAAAAGGGCAGCAAAGAGAAGAAGCATTGCCGGAGAGGTCCCTGAGGCCACGAGAATCTGTTCGGGTGACACCTTCACCCGATATTTTTTCCAGTAGTCTTCAGAAATGGCTTCTCTCAGATCGATCAAGCCCAGGCTGTGGGTATAATGGGTCTTTCCCTCACGGATCGCACGGTAACAGGCCTCGTTGATACATTGTGGCGTGTCGAAATCCGGTTCCCCCACTTCCAAATGGATGATATGTTCCCCTCTCCTCTCTAATTCTTGAGCCTTCTCCAGAACATCCATCACAATGAACGGAGGAATCTCCTGAGCCTTCTTTGAAATCATACTGCACTCCTCAAAATGGACTATGGCGAATGGCTTATAGCAAATAGCTTACACCTTATGGCTGATAGCTAATGGCTGATAACGTATGAAATTGTAGGGTACGTTCCCCGAACGCACCGTATAAAGGCTTTTGATATAATTGTTCTTACCATCGGCTATATGCTATAGGCTATTCGCCTATTATGATTTGAATCGGGTCTCCTCTCTTTACCTTCAGGACCTTCTGGGCATCCCCCTCTCTTACAGAAATCTCCAGAAAACCACCACTCCCCAAAAGGGCAATCGCCTCATCTTTCTTACCTTCCCAGTATCCCTTCTTCAAACCACGGATGATTTTCCTCCCTGCCCGGATGACAAAAGGACGCCCTTGAATAAACCGAAAAAGCTTTCCTTCATCGATGTTGCTGACAAGGTTTCCGAAGGTATCGACGTGGAGAATCTCTCCCAATAACTTCCCTTCTTTGATGAAGGGTCCTTCAAATCCTAACCATTCCAATGAGTCAATCTTATGCCCCAAGGCATTCGGCTTGATACCCAGCGAGAGATGCGCAGCCACCGGAGCAAAGATGTCTCTTCCATGAAATGTCGTACTGACTTTTGAAAGATGATATTTCTGTTTATCAAGCGCTATTATCTGTTTCACGCATTCCTTCTGGGTAATCTTTGTGAAAAGGCCATTGTCAGGACCGACAAAATAGTAATTTTGCGTCACGAGAAGAATGGGTTTCCTTCGCCCGCCTACCCCCGGATCCACCACGGAGAGATGGATCGTTCCTTTTGGAAAATAGGAATAGGCATTGGCCAGGATAAAGGCGCCTTCTCGAATATCATGCGGGCTTACCTGGTGGGTAATATCAATAAGGAGACATCGGGGGTTGATATTCAAAATCACGCCCTTCATCGAAGCCACGTAATGATCTTTTGTCCCGAAATCCGTGAGCAGAGTGATAACAGGCTTCCTCATCGGGCCTTTATCCTTTTTAGTTTTCTTTCAAAGGGTTTTCGGATAAGTCCTTTTTCTGTGATGATGGCATGAATCAAGGAATGGGGCGTCACATCGAAGGCAGGGTTAAAGGCTTTGACTCCCTTGGCAGTGATTGGACCTCCTCGAAAATGTGTAACCTCCCTAATATCTCTTTCTTCGATTGGAATGCCCGATCCCGATGGGATTGTCAGATCAAGCGTGGAGGTCGGCGCGGCTATGTAAAAGGGGATGCCATGCCATTTTGAGAGAACAGCAAGGCTGTAGGTTCCAATCTTATTTGCTGTATCTCCATTACGGGCAATCCTATCGGCTCCTACGAGAACAAGATTGATTTCACCTTTTGTCATCAGCCACCCTGCCATATTGTCGGTGATGACGGTCACAGGGATCTTTTCTTGAACCAATTCCCAAGCGGTCAGCCTGGCTCCCTGAAATTGAGGCCTTGTCTCGTCTGCGAAAACACGAAACCGTTTCCCTTCAGCCCATGCCGCATAAATCACTCCCAAAGCTGTTCCATATCCACCCGTGGCCAGTGCTCCTGCATTGCAATGGGTGAGCACTCCGTCTCCATTTTTGATGAGTCTCTTCCCGCACCCCCCGATCTTACGGTTGATTTCTATATCCTCTTTAAGAATGTCGAGAGCCTCTTTCACTAACCTCTCCCTGGTCTCATCAACTCCATGAGTGTAAACTTGATCCACTATCTTTTTCATTCGATCGACGGCCCAAAAAAGGTTGACCGCAGTAGGCCTGGTCTGGCGCATCTCATCACAAACCTTTTCAAGGGTTTTAACGAACGACTCAGGTTGATGGGACAGGGTCTTCCTTGCGGCAAGAGCAATTCCCATGGCTGCAGCGATACCGATGGCCGGCGCGCCACGAATGGCCATGGTTCGAATGGCTTGCGCCACAGCAGAGGCGTCCCGGCAATCCAAGTAGCGGACCCCCTGAGGAAGCCTCCTTTGATCGAGCATTCTTACCCGGTCACCTTTCCATTCAATAGTTTTAAATTTCATACCGTTTTTAACCCACCTATCAAAGAGTAAATTTACTAAAGTGGACAGGCTGTTGCAAAAGTTTTACAGCGGTACCTTAAACACTAATCAATTAAGGAATTCAATACCTTTACTAAAGTCCACTATATTCGAAACGAATATTGCCCATAAGAACACTCCAAAAGCCGCTTGGTAAAACTTTTGAAATCTGCCTGTCTACTTTTGGTATATTTTCCCTTCACCCCTACCCTTTTAACTTTTTCTTCAGCAATTCATTGACCAATTTTGGATTCGCCTTCCCCTTGGTCTGTTTCATCACTTCTCCTACGAAGAAGCCGAAGAGTTTCTCCTTGCCTTTTCGATAATCCTCCACCTGCTTTGGATTGGCCTCTATCGCTCTTTCGATGGCCCTTTCGATCTCCCCCGCATCCAGAATTTGAATCCAGCCTTTGTCTCGAACGATCTTCTCTGGACGTTCACCCGTTCGAACCATCTCTTCAAAAACATCTTTGGCGATCTTTCCGCTGATGGTCTCCTCTTTGATCATCGAAAGCATCTCTGCCAGGTGTTGAGGAGTGATGGGACATTGATCAATCTCCCTCTCATCATGTTTTAACTCCCTGAGAAGTTCCCCCATCATCCAGTTGCTGACAGTCTTGGGTTCATGAAAAAGACGAACACATTCCTCATAATAGATGGCCATCGTCTTCGTAGAGGTAAGAATTTCAGCATCATATTCAGGAATCTGATATTGCCGGATAAACCTTTCCTTTCTTTCATTGGGAAGTTCAGGAAGACTTTTATGAATCTCCTCGACCCATTCTTCATCGATCCTCAATGGAACCAGATCCGGGTCCGGGAAATAACGATAATCATGAGCTTCTTCTTTTCCCCTCATCGATATCGTGATGCCTTGATCGACATCCCATAGTCGCGTCTCCTGAACCACTTTTTCTCCGTCTTCTAGCATCGCCATCTGACGCTTGATCTCATGCTCTAAGGCTTTCTCCACATGGCGGAAGGAATTCATGTTCTTCAATTCTGTTCTTGTCCCGAATTCTTTCTGTCCTTTTGGCCGGACGGAAACATTTGCGTCACATCTAAAAGTTCCCTTCTCCATATCCCCTGTGCAGATCTCCAGATATTGCAGGATCGCTCGAAGCTTTCTCAGATAATCACCTGCCTCCTGCGGAGATCGAATGTCCGGCCCACTCACAATCTCAACGAGAGGGACCCCTGTGCGATTGAAATCGACATAACTGAAAGCTTCGGTCTCGGGTGCCTCGCCATGCTTTAACTTCCCGGCATCCTCTTCCATATGAATCCGGATGATCTGAATCCGCTTCTTCTGTCCTTGGACCATGATTTCAATAAAACCATCCTCTGCCAAGGGATACTCATACATGGAAATCTGATAGCCTTTGGGGAGGTCAGGATAAAAATAATTCTTTCTGGCAAAAAGACTGTAAGGAGCAATTCGGCAGGAGGTGGCCAGCCCCAATTTAATCGCAAACTCCACAACCTTCCGATTCACCACTGGAAGAGAACCGGGCTGGCCGGTACAGACAGGGCAGGTTTGTGTATTCGGTTCTTCCCCAAATGTTGTGGAACACCCACAGAATATTTTCGATCGGGTCAGGAGCTGGGCATGGACTTCTAAGCCGATGACAGATTCGTATTCCACAGGATTCCCCTCTCTTTCATGAAATCACTGCATCTAAAATTATAATAAAGTCCAATCGTTGTCAAATATTCTAATCATTAAGGGCTTTGCCCTGATCCCTGTGGGGTTCAGGGTTGACAAACCTGATCGATTCCATTACCTTAATTCAAAATGTTCAAAAATTTCCGAATTCCACCATCATTCTTCCTCATTAAAAAAGGGCAGGTTGTTATCCTCCTGAAAGAAGAGTATAAAGATGTCCTTCTCAAGCAAGGAATTGATGATTTAAAGACTTTCCTCAAAAAAAGCAGCCAATTTTCTTACCATCTCAAAGGTCGAACCCTGCATCCTTCCATCCCTCTTGAGGACGGGAAGAGGATGGTTCTTCGCCAATATTCACATGGAGGACTGTTACGGACCATCACTGGAAATCTCTACTTCTTCGGGGCAAGATCTTTCCGAGAACTGGCCTTAACAGAGGAAATCCGGTCCTGTGGAATTTTCACGATCTCCCCCATCGGTGCCATCCACCATCGCATTTTTTTCCTTTTTTATCAGGCTTATTTTCTTTCCTTAGAAGTTCCCAACGCCATAGATCTGATTCAATATTTTCAAGAAATGGGGGCGCGGCCTACCCGTGAAAATCTTTCATCGAAACGAAAAACCATTCGATCTGCCGGCCTTTTAATTCGGCAATTTCACCAGGCTGGGTTTTTCCATGGGGACCTTCAACTGAAAAACATTCTGATAGCAGGAGACCAACTTCTGCTTATTGATTTTGATTGCTCCTATCGAAAGCCGAGCCTCTCTCTCCAGGAAAAGACGAAGAATCTCCTTCGCCTCAACCGTTCTATGGAGAAGTGGATTCAACAGGGGCTGTCTCTCACGCGAACTGATCGCTGGCGTTTATTCTTAGCTTATGCAGGAGACGACAAAACGATACAGGAGGTGATGAAAAAGACTCTTCAAACCTATTCGCTTCGCTTGTTATTCTACCGATTGGGCTGGACGGTTGAAAAGATAGTTGGGAGTTCGGTGTTCGGAGTTCGGAGAAATCAAGTTTAGAGTTCGGGACTTAGGCTTTTTATCTACGAACTCCGAACTTATCACTCCGAACTAATTTTTTTAAAAAATTCCCTCAGCGGTTGGATGAGGAAACGGGTGTGGGAAAGAAAAAAGTGATCTGCTCCCGGAATAACGGCTAAAGATTTTGGTCCATCGAGTTGTTGATACCATTTCTCCAACAGAGAGGGTGGACAGAAAGAATCCTGATCTCCTGCAACCAAAAGTTTTTTCTTTTTGCATCCCTTCAGAAATCCAAAATCATAAATCCCAAGAGGCGGGGCAACGGCTACCATTCCTATATATCTTTCATCCTCGATGGCAATAGGGAAACCCGCCCAAGCTCCGAAAGAATATCCTACTAAAATAAGCAGAGGATGGTCGTCCTTCAGTCTTGAATAGAAGTAGTTGGTAACCGCCTTCACATCCTGCCTCTCCCCAACGCCCCCTCCATAAGATCCTTGGCTTTCACCCATCCCTCTGAAATTAAAGCGAAGCGTGGAAAACCCTTCTTGAGAGGCTGCCTCCACAGAGGTCGTTATAACAGGGTGGTCCATATCTCCACCATACTGTGGATGAGGATGGCAAAGGATAACTCCACTTCTTAAAGAAGAAGCCTCTTGAATACTCAAGAGGCCTTCCAGTTGAATCCCATTAGATGGAATAAATACCTTTTCTTCTTTCATCCCATTTTAGAGAATGGTGGAATTTTCTGATGAGTTTCTTGGGATAACCCTTTCCGTCGTTTTTAAAATGGTTTTTCCTTATCAAAAGATTCGATCTTTGCATCGACCTTCTCTTTTGCCCACTCCAAGATATTCCTTAAAATTTCTAAAAACCTGACCTCAAAACGGGTGACATCCTCACTCTCAATCCTTTCGTTAAGCGATTTTAGCCATTCATCCAGCTTTCTTTGTATTTCTTTTAAAATCTGAACCATGTGAGGATCTGTTTTTCCCTTTTCCATCTCATCCTGGGTGGGGATAACCCGGTACCCTTCTGATCTGGCTAGCTTAGGGGTCGTCTTTTTCAGAATGGAAAAAGAACCCGAAACCGAGCCTATTCCTATGACAAGAATCAGGGATAAGGATATGAAAAGACCGACCCATTTTTTCATCAGGGTGATACCCTTCGATATTAACAAAAATGGTGGGCGATGCGGGAGTTGAACCCACGGCCTTTGGTTCCGGAGACCAACGCTCTATCCAACTGAGCTAATCGCCCAGCCTCGAAGTTTATTTATCACAATTTAACAGAAACTGTCAATTTTTTTGCACAAATATCGTGTTTGGAGTGATAGACTTTTATTGAAATGCCCATCCTCCTATCTTCTAAGTTACCTATTCATTTCTCTCATATTTTGTCCATGTTTTTAAACTTTCCTGAGATGTCAGAATTTGATGATTGCCATGCTCTTCTTTCAACACGACCCAATCGCCATTGAGGACAACCTTCGATACGACATAAATTTTCTTACTTTCCGGCTTGATAAATCTATCACCTCTCTTAGCCTTCTCCACATTCCACCCCAATTTACCCCGTTAGAAATAATGCCCCGCTGCTCTGCAGTCCCGCTATAGCGGGATTAGATTTTAGAATAATTCTGGCTGGGTTTAATGCCCCGCTCGGTTTCGAGTCGTAACGACTGGAATTTCTAACGGGGTTTACTTTAAACCATCTCGCAATTCTCCAAGCCTCTTATAAAGCTCTCTCGCAATTTCTAATGATCCACAGACCCTACCCCCATCCCATAGGTTAAAAAAATACCTCTCTTCTTGCCTTTGGATATTATCAGGCATGCCCCTCGCTCCCTCCTATAATGCCGGAAGCGGCTTCATTGGCTTTTTGAATAAGCCATTCTCCTAAGGAACGTGCAATATCGGTACGAATAACTACACCGATTTGGGACTCACGCACATGAACTTGACCCTCTCTTGCTATCTCCACAGGAGGGCGGCCAGGTTCAACTTTTATCTGAACCGATTCAGGAACCTCTAATTTTTCAACAAATAGATCAAAAACTATTTCTCCTTGGGGGTTTACACCTCCCCAGGCGCCCGTAACAGGGATGATTCTATAATCCGGTGCCTTCCTAAAAACAATCTTAATTTCTGGCATTTTTGCCCTCCTTTATTGGTAAAAAGATTTAATTGGCGACGATGGGGACGCCGAACAAAAACAATGCCACCTTCTATAGGGATAGAATTTAATAATAGATGGCTTCAATTTCAATTGGAATGTATTAAATTATGAATAGGGTGTCAATAAGAATTGGAATGGAGATTCCAAATTCCCGCACCAATTTGTGTGTTTGGTAGGGTGCATCCACATAGAGTAGGGGGTTCCAGCGGACTCGACTCCAGGCTAATCACTTAATATTTCTATCGAAAATCGTTAATTTAGGGGTTGTAATGGAGCCCCATGGGTAAAAGCCCTGCCTACACGCTGAAGCGCTCCAGCGGGCAAGGATGGTCTTCTGCGAAAGCGGATAAAGTGAATCGGTGTAGGTGTGAGGCAGACAACCGACGTGAGCGTTCGATCCTGCCTGAGACATTCATCAGGGAATACCCCGGACAACCCTTTTTCAGGCTCCACAAGCCCTTGAAAGGTCTAAAAAACACGAATTCCCTTGCTATTCGGCCGACGATAATGTAAATTAAGTCTAAATGTGCTTGTAAAAAGCTTATTATCGTTCCAAAACGGGGAAAACCGCAAGGAACTCTAAGTAGCTTTTTTGCGGTTTTTTTAATGAAGCACTGATTCCCTCCTTGCCCGACGGAGCATTATACCCTGTTTCATTAAAAAATTAATGCGTAGAGATTGGAAAAAGAAGAGAGGTTTGGAAGACCAGGTTACTGGAAAACCTTATCTATTTGAACCTACAGAAGATCCCATCCTCCTATCCGATGAACTGGATGTTGATATATTCGTTGAGTTGCCGGCAATCGATACAGAGAATGAAAACGCCCAAATAGCGGAGGAGGAGGAAACTGTTGAAGTTGGCTATCTGGGACTTCCTGGAAAAGTGGTCGATCCTGTCCGGATTTACCTAAAAGAGATGGGATCATTTCCACTATTGACTCGTGAGGGGGAGGTGGAGGTAGCTAAGAGGATCGAAAGCGGTCGTCAGGAGGTCCTCAGTGTGGTACTTAGCTGTCCCATTTCGGTCGGGGAGATCATCAACCTTGGAAAGGCTCTCCGAACCGAAAGGGCCAAAATCAGTGAGGTCACTAATGAGATCGAAGCTGATGAGACAAATATTAAATTGGAAAGGCTGCAAAGAATAAGGGTCCTCCACCTCATCAATAAAATCCGGAAGGGAAGAAATAGAATTCAACTTCTTCAAAAGAAGTTGGGGGGGATGAAAAGGAAATCCTATAAAAAGAAGATTGAGGGGGAGATAATTAGGAAACAGGCTGAAATCCTCGATGCTTTTAAACGGATCAACATAAGAGAAGAACAGATCAATAAGATCATTCAGAGGCTGAAGCAATGGGACATTCAAATGGAAAAGGCCAGACAGGAGGTGAAGAAAATTGATGAAAACTTAGGGATCTCACTCCAAGGA